>CBDUCK010000158.1:0-6496 GCA_965365635.1 uncultured Muriicola sp. | reverse complement strand
AGTTTGTACAGGATCTAAAAGATGTAGAAGTAGAACTAAGTAAACGTGCTAGTAAGGCTAATGATGAAGCTTGTGAACAAATAAAGCAGGTACGAGAAAAATTGGAACAGGTGATAGTTCTCCCAGCCCATGGTGATTTGTACGATAGCTTTGATGGCGACCCTTACTCCCATGCATCTCCGTTTGCAAGAATCATGGAAAACGGTCTTTCACAAAGACTGGTGCAAATTGGCATTCGCACGCTTAATGAGCATCAGAGGCAACAGGCAAAGCTTTTTAATGTAGAGATAATAGAAATGAAAGACTTTGATCTACATAAACTCCCCATATTTAAAAAACCAATTTATCTTTCCCTAGATATAGATGCCTTAGATCCTGCCTTTGCCCCGGGTGTATCACACCAGGAGCCTGGAGGATTATCCACCAGAGAGGTGTTGCATATAATCCATTCTATACAAGTGCCGATTGTAGGTGCAGATATCGTTGAATACAATCCAAAAAGAGACCTTAATAAAATGACTGCTATGGTGAGCGCTAAGTTACTCAAGGAAATAGCTGGTAAAATGCTTGAAAATAAGTAATCTGGTCGCAAGAATTTTTTTGTCGACCAACCCCGTTACAAAAAGCAGCTTTACTCGTCTAAGCATTATAACTACCACCTATGTCTTCTAGAAAAGTATTCCTTTTTATTGCTTTATTAATTTCCATGAATGGTATTGCTCAGAATATCAAGGGATTAGTATTAGATATGGAAACAAAGATGGCTGTTCCATATGCGTCCATACAAATCAACAGCTATAGAGGCACCATTACCAATGAAGAAGGGTATTTTTCGATCGATATAAGTGATTATTCCCCTAAGGTTCTGATTATTTCATCCATGGGCTACGAACCGCTCTCTCTTCCTGTTACTGAATTAACAGACGAACTAAATACCATTACGCTGAAGCAGGCAGTGATTGCTTTAAATGAAGTTCTTGTTCAAAACAAAATGCCGACGGCAGAGGATATCATAAGACAAGTAAACAATGCCTTGCCAATTAATTATGATAAGGAATACAGGCGATATCAGATGTTTTACCGCCAAACATCTTACATGGAATTTGACAATCTGGATTTGACAATAAATAAGGCAACTGGGGTAAACAAAAAACAAATAGACAAGGCCAGTGCGCAACTAGATTCCTTAACAAATAGTATTATCACCAGTAAGATGATAGAATTTAAGGATTATAGCGGGGATGTTCTTCTAAAGAATAAAGACACAGTCAAAATAGCCATTCAAAAGGCTACAAAATTAATAGATAGCGAAAAAGACTTTTCTATTGATAAAATCCAGGAACGAGCTCAAAATATTATACTACAATACCTGGATACGACCTTAACCTATAAACTCAAAACAGGTTTGTTTAAAATAGAAGACTCGCTCTCGTTGAATCAGGAGGAATCAGAGAAAGATACTACAAATCAATATTCAATGGATAACATCAGATCCGGTGTCATAGGATCCCTGAAGCGAGGCCAGTTCTATGAAGAAGCATTCATGAGCAAAATTTTAAATACGGATTTATATCGTTATTCGTTTGTAGATGCCTCGTTTTTAGACGGTAGTTTTATATATGTGGTTTCCTTTCGTCCGCGAAAGGCAAAATCAAAATTTTCGGGTACACTATATATTTCAGCAAATGATTACGCCATTTTAAAAGCAGATTATGCATACAGCGAAGGGAAAGAAGGCACTAAATTTAATTTCAAACTACTCCTGGGTATAAAATTTATTGAAAATATAAATAGAGGAACCGTCATATTTAGGCGAAACCCAGAAGGAAAATATCACCCGTATTACATAAAAAAAGAGAGTGGCAATTACATCTATGTAAGACGGCCATTAAAGTTTATTGAAAATAGTTCGGAAAAATACAAAGTTGCTTTCGATTTCTTAATGGAAGGTGGCAGCAGGGAAAAGCAAGAATTATTAATTCTAAATACCGCTATTCTATCCGATAAGGGATTCGAGAAATACAGCCCACCAGATAAGGTACCGTTTACACTACTCCAGAAATTTGAGCCTACCATCTGGCAAAACAGTCAAATCATAGAACCATTAGAGGAAATGAAAAAATTTAAGGTAACCAACAAATAGGATTATCCTTCCGGATGCATAAAACGCTGTTTGCCAAGTAACGCCTCCTCGGTTTCTACATGATTCTCATCCGGAACACAGCAATCTACAGGACATACTGCCGCACATTGAGGCTCTTCATGGAATCCGACGCACTCGGTACATTTATCTGGGGATATATAATATAATTCATCACTAATTGGGTCTTGAACCTCGTTGGCATTTACTTTCCTTCCATCTGGCAAGATCACATCTCCTTCTAATGAGGTGCCGTCACTATATCGCCATTCATCTGCACCTTCATATATTGCCGTATTGGGACATTCTGGTTCACAGGCTCCGCAATTAATACATTCATCTGTAATTATAATAGCCATAACTTTCTTTTTCTATTTACACTTTTAAAAACTCATAAAAAGTCTATCAGCATAGTTTTAAACAGTTTCATACTTTTGCCACAAAGGTATATCCTAAACCTATTTTGTACAAATATAATGGCAGACCTAGCGCAAAGAATACAAGCTTTTGTTAAACTCGGTGATTTTTTCAGAGATTACCTCCGTTCTAAAACAGGTAATTCCCCTACCGGTGCCCTGAATGAATTGTATGGAGAATTTGATGTAGTTATTGAACAGGCGGGTCGTAAAAATGGATGGTTTACGAAAGAGAATGTTCATTTCGCCATAGCTTCCTGGGGAAACTTGCTTACAGAGACATCGCTGCAGGACTGGATGGCGGCATACTCAGTTGAAATTGACACTCCTAAAAAAATTGCAATTATCATGGCCGGTAATATTCCGTTGGTGGGGTTCCATGATTTTCTATCGGTACTAATAACAGGGCATGCCGCTGTAATTAAACCAGCCTCAAACGATACCGTTCTGCTGCCATTTATAATTAATATTCTTGAGATCATTGAACCCGATTTCAAAAATAAGATTGAAATAAATAAAGGTCAGTTAAAAGAATTTGATGGTGTAATTGCGACAGGTAGTAACAATACAGCCCGTTACTTTGAGTATTATTTTGGAAATAAACCCAACATTATTCGAAAAAGCCGAAATAGTGTAGCCGTTTTAACCGGCAATGAAAGTGAAGCACAGCTACAAGCATTGGGGGAAGATATCTTTCGCTATTTTGGACTGGGGTGTCGCAGTGTAAGCAAACTTTATGTGCCAAAAAACTATGATTTTTCTTCTTTCTTTGAAGCTATTGAATCATATCAACCTATAATAGATCATCACAAATACAACAACAATTACGACTATAATAAAGCGGTCTACTTAATGAGTGAATTTCCTTTTTTGGACAATGGCTTTTTTATGGTCAAAGAGGATGAGAACTACGCATCCCCAATTGGCACCGCTTTTTTTGAGTATTACACTTCCAAAACCGATCTGGAAAGGAAACTGCGAAATGAAGAAGATAAATTGCAGTGTATTGTGGCTGAGAATTTTACGGCAAATGAAGTGCATTTTGGAGAAACACAAAATCCCCAATTATCGGATTATGCAGATGGTATAGATACTGTTGAATTCTTGTTAAAAACATAATAGAATTAATCTCAAATTGCTCCTTCTTTCTCGTCATAAATTAGGACCTTTACCCCTTCAAAAATGAATCCACAGAAATGAAAAAACATAATTTTAGTGCGGGCCCTTGTATACTGCCTGCAGCGGTAATGCAAAAGGCCTCCGAAGCAGTAGTTGAATTAGACAGTACTGGCCTTTCTTTAATTGAAATATCCCACAGAAGTAAGGAATTTGTCGCTATCATGGAAAAGGCCAGATCGTTAGCACTTGACTTGCTGGGACTCGAAGGGAAAGGCTACAAAGCCTTATATCTTCAGGGCGGTGCAAGTTTGCAGTTTCTTATGGTAGCCTATAATTTAATGGAAAATAAGGCAGGTTACCTAAATACAGGAACCTGGAGTTCTAAAGCTGTGCAGGAAGCTAAAATAATGGGTAATGCTATAGAATTGGCTTCGTCCAAAGATCAGAACTTCAATTATATTCCTAAAGGGTATCAAATACCAGATGATCTGGATTATGTTCATTTAACTTCCAATAATACAATTTTCGGCACACAGATTAAGGAGTTTCCTGACGTTACTTCCCCTTTAATATGCGATATGAGTTCTGACATATTTTCAAGGCAATTAGACTTCTCAATGTTTGATCTAATATATGCCGGGGCACAAAAAAATATGGGTCCGGCTGGTACAACATTGGTAGTGGTTAAAGAGGAATTATTAGGAAAGGTATCTCGCAAAATTCCTTCAATGTTAGATTACCAGGTACATATCTCAAAAGATAGTATGTATAATACACCAGCTGTTTTTCCGGTATACGTGTCCATGCTAACATTGGAGTGGTTAAAGAAATTGGGCGGTATTGCAGCTATAGAGGAAATAAATGAAAAGAAAGCCAGACTTATATACTCTGAAATAGATCTCAATCCTTTATTTAAAGGGTATGCTAAGAAAGAAGATCGCTCTATTATGAATGCTACATTTACCCTGACCGATGATAAACTTAAAGACACCTTTGACACTATGTGGAAAGAAGCCGGGATTAATGGGCTAAACGGACACCGTTCTGTTGGTGGCTACAGAGCCTCTATGTACAATGCTTTATCATTAGAAAGTGTTGGTGTCTTGGTAGACATCATGAGCGATCTGGAAAGAAAAGCCTAGAAACTATTATACATCACAATTGGATAGGTCTTTTTTGGACCGTATCTACTTTCTTAATTAGTTAAATTATGAGTAAAAAAATATTAGCCAATGACGGGATTTCACCCAGTGGGATCAAGGCACTCGAAGAAGCAGGTTTTGAAGTTATTACCACTACTGTTGCGCAGGAGCAATTGGTGAACTTTATAAATGATAATGAGATTGTTGCTCTTCTTGTAAGAAGTGCCACGCAGGTAAGAAAGGAGCTAATAGATTCTTGTCCGGGTCTTAAACTCATAGGGCGTGGAGGTGTTGGCATGGACAATATAGACGTTACCTATGCGAAAAATAAGGGCCTGCATGTAATTAATACACCGGCATCCTCTTCCGAATCCGTGGCAGAATTGGTATTTGCTCATTTGTTTGGTGGTGTTCGTTTTTTATATGATGCGAACAGAAATATGCCTTTGGAAGGGGATAGAAATTTTAAAGCCCTAAAAAAGAGTTACGGTAAGGGTACTGAATTAAGAGGAAAAACTCTTGGCGTACTGGGCTTTGGTAGAATTGGACAAGCCACTGCAAAAATTGCTTTAGGAATTGGAATGAAAGTTATATATCATGATCCGTTCCTGGAACAGGCTACCTTATCGCTCTCATTTTATGATGATAGGTCATTAGATTTTGCCTTCACTAGTATTCCGAAAGAGGAATTGCTTAAATCGGCTGATTTTATTACCCTGCACGTACCTGCTCAAAAGGACTATGTGATTGGGAAAAAAGAATTGGAAATGATGAAAAATGGGGTTGGATTGGTAAATGCTGCTCGTGGGGGTGTAATTGATGAAGTGGCCCTTATTGCCGCGATAGACAGCGGCAAGGTAGCTTTTGCCGGCCTCGATGTATTTGAGTCAGAACCATCACCAGAAATTCAAATTCTTATGCATCCGAAGATATCTTTATCTCCTCATATTGGTGCAGCCACAGGGGAAGCGCAAGACAGGATAGGAACAGAATTAGCAGAACAAATAAAAACTTTACTAGATTAGTCTTCTCCTTTTCTAACAAATCAGTTCAAAAAAGAATCCTATAATTAAAAAATAACGTACAACTATGTCTGGATTATTAGATTTATTAAGTGGCCCAATGGGCAAACAATTAATTAGCGGTGTGGCCCAACAAACAGGGCAATCAGAAAATAAAACAGCAGATGTTTTAAGTATGGCAATGCCCTTACTATTGGGTGCTATGAAAAGAAATACTGCCGACCCAAAAAATGCAGCCGGTTTAATGAATGCCTTATCATCTAAGCATAATGGTGGTATTTTAGATAATATAGGTGGTTTGTTTGAAGGAGGTGTAGATACTACCGTAATGGAAGATGGCGCAGGTATATTAGGACATGTTTTTGGCAATAAGCAATCGAATGTTGAGAATGTACTTAGTCAAAAATCTGGTTTAGATGCTGGTGCGGTTGCAGATATATTAAAGATTGCAGCACCCATAGTGATGGGTTTCTTAGGAAAGCAGAAATCACAAACCAATGTGAGCGATGCCAGCGGCCTTAGCTCCCTTCTTGGAAATATGCTTGGCGGACAGCCAGATCAAAATCAAAGCTTGCTGATGAGTCTGATAGATGCTGATGGGGATGGCAGTGTTTTGGACGATGTAGCCGGGATGGTACTTGGAGGCTCCAAAAAGAA
>CBDUCK010000157.1:0-6581 GCA_965365635.1 uncultured Muriicola sp. | reverse complement strand
TAGCATGCCGGATACTCCGAGCAAAGAATCCTTCCTTCCAGATCGTGCTCCTCTATACCCATGTGCATAGTGGTCTGCAAAGGCATTTCCTTGCTGAGTATAGCGGTACCGGAATATCCCTTTTTATCTGCAGAATTGCTAAAAAGATGATATCCTTCCAGGGGTTCTAATGCTTTTGCCACCTCATGGTCTTGCGCCTTGGTTTCCTGCAGGCATAATACATCGGCATTAAGTTCCTTTACATTCGAATAAAAATCTTTTTTTACAATGGCCCTAACGCCATTTATATTCCAGGATACAAGTCTCATCATACCACTAAATTAAAGATTCTTTTACTATGAAATGGTTGTCTTTAAAATCATTTTTTCTAAATTATGCAACTACAGTACCTTAACAATAGACGATACAGATTTAAACTCGCAACTTCTCTTGCAGGTGCTGATTTCTATCAGATTTAGTACCTTAGACCCAAGAGAAACAGTATTAATATCCTTAGCCCTTCTTTTTTTGCCTGATAAAAACAAAGTAACCATGGAAATACTATTCTGGTAAAAAAAGATCGCAAAACAAACAACAGTATATACAGAATCCCGGCATCCCAAAAGGATGCCTCAACTTATCGCCAACCCGCCAAATGTAATTTACAATGAAAAAAAACATCCTTTCTAAAGCAATCGTTCTTCTTGGTATAACTTTTTTAAATAGCTCTATAATCTGGGGACAAACATATGCTCAAAACGGCATGGTTGTTTCTGATAATAAAGTTGCTTCAGAAGTGGGTATTTCTATTTTAAAAAAGGGAGGAAATGCTATCGACGCAGCTGTTGCTACGGCATTTGCCCTCGAAGTCACCCATCCTCAGGCAGGAAATATCGGTGGAGGCGGTTTTCTGGTATTTATGGATGCCAAGAACAGCACCACTACATTCGACTTTAGAGAAAAAGCTCCATTACTTGCTAGTGCTGACATGTTTCTAGACTCAAAGGGGAACCTGGTTAAAGGCAGTAACCATAACGGATTGAAATCTGTAGGTGTTCCCGGCACAGTGGCAGGCCTGTATTTAGCACATCAGAAATATGGTTCATTACCCTGGAGAAAATTGGTTCAACCTGCCGTTATCCTCGCTAAAAAAGGGGTTCCTCTTTCCTGGACGCTTTCCAGGCATGCAAAAAACATATACGCAAGTGCTACTTCCGAGTTCTTTAAAAATTACTTTACCAATGCGAAAGGTGAGTTACTGAACCATGGTGAACTATGGGTTCAGAAAGAACTGGCCCATACGCTAAAGCAAATCAGAAATCATGGGAAAGACGGGTTTTACAAAGGTAAGGTAGCCAAAGAAATTGCTGATTACATGAAAGAAAACGGGGGAATCATTACCCTTGAAGATCTAGAGAAATACACTGCAGTAGAACGTCCACCTATTAAAGGCACCTACAAAGGATATGAAATTTATTCGATGCCCCCTCCCAGTTCCGGAGGTGTGGCACTTATTGAAATGATGAATTTGATGGAGCAAGCAAATCTAGATTCGATTCCGTTCAATTCAACAGAATATGTTCACCTTACTGCTGAAACGATGAGAAGGGCATTTGCAGACAGAGCAGAGCATCTGGGGGATCCGGATTTTAACAACGATATGCCCCTGGATAAACTAACTTCAAAAGAATTCGCAAAAATGAGATATAACAATATAGATTTAAACAGAGCCTCTGTGAGCGATTCAACGAAATTTGGTCAACTATATGATGGCACCAATACAACCCATTTCTCAATAATTGACAAAGAAGGGAATGCTGTTTCACTTACCTACACCCTGGAACAATCGTATGGCTCAAAATTAGGCTCCCCAAAACTAGGATTCATCTTCAATAATGAAATGGGTGACTTCAACCCGCAGCCCGGCTACACAAATAGTGAACGCCTAATTGGCACAAAGCCAAATATAATTGAACCCGAAAAACGAATGCTCTCTAGTATGACCCCTACCATTGTGGCAAAAGATGGTAAACCATATCTGATCATTGGAAGTCCGGGAGGAAGAACAATTATTAATACGGTGTTCCAAACTGTGTTGAATGTATTGCAATACAACATGCCCATTCATAAGGCCATAGAGGTAATGAAAATTCATCATCAATGGATGCCAGATAAACTGATATACGAAAACGACTTACTATCGCCCGACACCCAAAAAGCACTGGAAAGAATGGGGCATACTCTAAGTGGGAGATCTCGTCTGGGTAGATTAATGGGCATCATCTCCTCCCCTGAATTGAATATTTATATTGGCGCATCGGATTCATCGAGTCCGGATGGTGCGGCCATAGGATATTAAATTAGAAGACAGAGAATAGTCAACTACTAATTATAACATCATCCTTATAGATGTATTCTTATACTCATTTAATCTCATGGCACATATACTTAAAAACGAACAGCTGGAAGTTCATGTCGACCTCCCAGGTGAAAATTATAACTTTTCAAGATTTGACTGGACCGGAAAAATTATAAAAGTTACATTTAAGAACATCGATTTTGCCGGTATTGAAAGAACTGATTGTGATAATGAGCATCATTTTGGAAAAGGATTATACAATGAATTCGGAATAGATACCGCATTAGGTTTCAATGAAGCTGAAATAGGTGGTTGGTTTCACAAAATTGGAGTAGGGTTATTAAAAAAAGAGGAGGATGACTATCTGTTCAGTAATAAATATGAAATTAAACCCGCCGATTTTAAAATAACTGCGGAATCCAATACAATAGTAATTACCTGTACATCAGAAGCTGTAAATGGTTATTCATATATCTTAAAGAAGGAGATTGCATTACATGAAAGTAGTTTTACGATTACCTATTATTTACAAAATACCGGTGACAAAGCTATTAGCACAAATGAATATGTACACAATTTTATGGCCATAAACAACGACTTAATAGGGGAAAATTATATTTTAAAATTTCCATTTCCATTACAACCCGAGCTATTTGGGGACACGGTTAATCCTGAACAAAAAGTGGCTATTGGGAAAAATGATATCAAATTCAATAATACGCCCCAGGAGCAATTCTTTTTTAGTTACCTGAATGGCACCCAACAAGTTGCTGCAACATGGGAATTATTACACCTCAAAAGTAACCAAGGGATTAAGGAAACGGGGAGTTTTCTAACTACGAAAGTGAATCTTTGGGGTTGGAAACATGTGATTAGTCCGGAGTTATTTCATACTATTCATTGTATGCCTGGCCAATCCACATCTTGGTCCAGGACCTATACCTTATTTGAGGTAACATAAATTGAGACAATTGTTCTTACTAATCAGTTCTTAAATCCTCATAAACCAGACTTCAATAAGTTGTTACAGCATTTGCTACCAGGTGTATTCCGGGGGTTGTATAGCATTCATACGCAGATAGAGGTTGGCCTTGGCCCTGTGGTTGGTCATATGATCCTGTACATAAAATAAGGCGAAGGCCCTGCTTACAGTATTTCCGCTGTGATACATTACACAAAGTTCATCTAATTGTTCCTGTTCTATGGTGTTGATTACATGGGATGTATATGCAAACCCTTTTTTTAGTAATTCAAGAATCTCGGCCTTTGTCATCGTCGACGCATCAGGCGTATTCGGTACAACTTCCATTCCTTGAACATATCTTTTTGTAAGCAGTTCCACTGTATATCCAATATGGACCAGTTGCTCTCCAAAAGATTTACTTACAGGGGTTGGCTTATATGAATACAGTTCTTCTGGCATAGCCTCGGCAACATCCAAACAGTGTTCGCTTGCTTCCTGCCAAACAGCTGCATACATTTTGGTAAAAGGTGTTTTTGGAACACCCTCTGTTTGCCCAAAAGTCATGGAAGTATAAATGATGATCAACAGAGTACAGACAGTATTTTTCATAATTAATGGGTATAAGAAACGCTACAAGATAAATATTAGCTGGTAAATAACTTCTAAAAAAGGACAATCAGGAGCTATGTTATTCAAAATTCTTCCCTTTTAATACTGCTGGGTTAGATATACGCCTAGTTTTACTAACTTTAGCTATAAAACCTTTCCATGCAAACACATCATATTAAGTTCATTATCGCATTATTTCTTTTTTCATCCTTGCCATGTCTGGTAGCTGCTCAGGATAGTACGCCTGAAAAGCAGCAACTGATTACCGAGATAGAGAATTCCTCTGAAGAGTTTACTGCTATTGCCCATCAAATATGGGAACATTCCGAATTAGGTTTTCTTGAAACCAAGAGCACGGAATTACTGCAGTCGAAACTAATGGAGGAAGGGTTTAAAGTAACCAAAGGAGTAGCGGGTATGCCCACTGCTTTTATAGCTGAATACGGCACAGGATCACCCATCATTGGATTACTGGCGGAGTATGATGCGCTTCCCGATATGTCGCAAAAAGCCCTTGCTTCCAAAGAGGCAGATCCTGCCCGTACAGCCGGACAGGCATGTGGACATCATCTTTTTGGCGCAGGTTCTTTGGCAGCCGCGGTTCATATTAAAAACTGGTTAGCACAAACAAAAACAAAAGGGACCATACGTTTGTATGGAACACCAGCCGAAGAAGGTGGTGGCGGAAAAGTATATATGGTTAGGGCAGGGTTATTTGATGATACAGATGCAGTCCTTTCCTGGCATCCTGGTGACAAAAATCAGGCTAACGCCAAATCTTCGCTGGCTGCAATTTCTGCACGGTTCCGATTTAAAGGGGCTGCCGCACATGCAGCTGCTGCTCCCTGGAGAGGTCGTAGTGCCCTCGATGGCGTGGAAGTAATGAACTATATGGTTAATCTGATGCGCGAGCATGTTACCCCTGCTACACGGATTCATTATGCGATTGTTAATGGGGCAAAAGCAGCAAACATTGTACCTGCTTATGCAGAGGTTAGTTATATTATAAGGCATCCCGATATGAAAGAATGCAAAGAACTTTTTCAGCGGGTGGTAACCTCCTCCAAAGCTGCGGCCCTGGGGACCGATACCAATGTGGAACATGAAATAACCACCGGATATTTCAACAAATTACCCAATAAAGTCTTGGCAGAAGTAATGTATAACAACCTTCAAATCGTTGGAGGCGTATCCTATACAGAAAAAGAAAGGCAATTTGCCGTTGATATCATGAAAAGTTACCCATCCAGGAATTTAACCCCAGAAAATGCCAACCAAATTGCGCCCTTTGAAATCATCGAAATTGGTAGCGGTGGTTCCACAGATGTAGGAGATATTAGTTGGGTAAGGCCAACAACCGGACTTAGTGCTGCAACCTGGGTGCCAGGCACCATTGCCCATAGCTGGCAGGCTGTAGCGGCAGGAGGTATGTCTATTGGACATAAGGGAATGTTGGTTGCTACAAAAACACTTACTCTTACGGCTATCGACTTATATAACCAGCCAGAAAAATTAAAGGAAGCAGAAAAAGAATTACAGGAAAGACGTGGGGACGATTTCACCTATGAGGCCCTATTAGGAGATAGGGAACCACCGCTGAATTATCGGATCCTTGGGAAGGAATAAATGATTAAAATGGCAGACACATCTAAGTAAATGGTTGATTCTTAGCTATGGAAACCAGGTTAACGTATGCGCTCATGCATTCGCATAAAGAGGAGATGATTTCCTTTATGCATGCCCACCCGGAATATTTTGAAGAAGCTATTACATTGGCTATTCAAGACAAACAGCCATATTCCTGGAGAGCTGCCTGGTTGTTATGGAGTTGTATTGTTAAGGATGATCCCCGTGTTCAAAAATACATTCATAAGATCTTAGAGAATATTGGAAATAAGTCAGACGGCCATCAACGCGAATTAATAAAGATTCTTCTCGAAATGAATCTAAATGAAGAACAGGAAGGCCTTTTGTATGATATATGTGTAACCTTGTGGAAACAAGTAGATAAGAAACCTTCCGTAAGGTTTACCGCATTCAGGTTTATTGTTAAGACTGCTCATAAACACCCGGATCTATCGAACGAAGTAGCATTGCTCTCTCAGGAGAAATACCTGAATACACTATCTCCTGGTGTTAAAAGATCTATTTTGAAGATGATACGTCAGCATAAGAATTAAATTATGGGGAAATTCCAAATTAAAAAAGGTGGTCCGTTTCCGAACCACCTCTTAAAATATTTAAATTGTGACCTTTGATGTGAACCTAATCTTAGGCCAGATCAAAACGATCTAAGTTCATTACCTTGTTCCAGGCCGCTACAAAATCGTGTACAAACTTTTCATTTGAATCCTCACATCCGTACACTTCAGCAAGTGCACGCAGTTCCGAATTAGAACCAAAGATTAGATCGGCACGTGTGCCGGTCCATTTAAGTGCTCCTGTTTTACGATCGTGACCTTCGAACACATCGTCAGAATCAGAAATCGATTTCCAGCTGGTACCCAAATCGAGTAGGTTTAGAAAGAAGTCGTTTGTAAGTGCTTCTGGCCGCTTGGTGAAAACACCGTATTGCGACTGATCATAGTTGGTGTTAAGAACCCGTAATCCGCCGAGAAGAACCGTCATCTCAGGTGCCGTTAGCGTCATTAGTTGGGCCTTATCTATAAG
>CBDUCK010000156.1:0-6594 GCA_965365635.1 uncultured Muriicola sp. | reverse complement strand
TGGATTATTTACAGTTTTTGAAGCAGGATTATTAAAATTAAAATGTCATTTAATAGATGCTTTACCACAACCAGGAGGGCAATGTTCAGAAATTTATCCAAAGAAACCTATTTACGATATCCCCGGATTTCCTGAAGTGCTTGCGGGGGACCTGGTAGAAAACTTACTGGAGCAGATTAAACCGTTTCAACCCGGGTTTACATTGGGGGAACAGGCAACCACTATCGAGAAGCAGTCAGATGGCACCTTTATTGTGACTACTAATAAAGGCACGCGTCACCAGGCACCTATAGTTGCTATAGCCGGAGGCCTCGGAAGTTTTGAACCAAGAAAACCATTGTTGGAAAACCTTGAGAAATTTGAAGATAGAGGAATCGATTATATTATTAAAGACCCCGAAGTGTATCGGAACAAACGTGTATTGATTGCCGGAGGAGGCGATTCGGCCCTGGACTGGAGCATTTATCTGTCAAAACTCGCCAGGGAGGTGACGTTGGTTCATCGGAGAAATGAATTCAGGGGGGCACTGGATTCTGTTGAAAAAGTGCAGGGATTAAAAAATCAGGGAAAAATAAGGTTGATAACCCCGGCAGAGATTGTAGCGCTAAATGGAGACGATTCATTAACGTCGGTAACTATTCGTAAAATCATGGAACCTGCGGAAGAAATTACTCAGGAGATAGATAATTTTATTCCATTATTTGGACTTTCCCCCAAACTTGGTCCCATAGCACATTGGGGTTTAGTAATTGAAAAGAATGCAATTAGGGTAGATAACACCTTAGATTATCAGACCAACATACCCGGAATTTATGCTATTGGAGACGTTAATACCTATCCAGGGAAATTAAAGTTGATTCTCTGTGGATTTCATGAAGCTACACTCATGTGCCAAAGCGCTTACCAGCGTATTTATCCAAACAAGAGAAATGTAATGAAATACACCACCGTTGGTGGGGTACAGGGTTTTGACGGCACCAAAAAGGAGGCTCCTAAAGCCGTAATTAAAGCTATTGTTTAGTATAATGTCAGAAATAAAGATCAATATTACAGATAGAGACGGACGAGATCATGAAGTAGAAGCTCCGACCAATATGAATATGAACCTGATGGAAGTGGTTAGATCCTATGAACTGGCTCCCGAAGGCACAGTTGGTGTATGTGGTGGAATGGCCATATGTGCTTCCTGTCAGTTTTATGTTGAATCGGATCATTCATTACCTGAGAAATCTGAGGATGAAGAAGCAATGCTTTCAGAAGCGTTTTACGTTAAAGACAATAGTAGATTAGGATGCCAGATATACCTACACAACGAACTGCATAACTTAAAAGTTACCCTGGCACCTGAAAGTTAATAGAAACATGGGAAGTGTGTTAACGCTTCCAGAAATGTACAGGTAATTTTAATAAAGGAAGGTACAACTAGATCCTTGCCTGATACGTGAATAAATTATAGTACCTGCCTTCTTTTGCGATTAGTTCATCATGCGCTCCTTTTTGGCGGCCAAAAGGCCGTAAACGCCGGTTAAGAATAATTGAGGGTTCGTTGATCAGCGCTCTGGCAATAGCAATGCGCTGTCTTTGCCCCCCGGATAATTTAATGCCGCGTTCCCCGATCAATGTTTCTAATCCATCCTCAAACCGGTCTGTGAATTCATCCACATAAGCGGCCTTTACAGCTTCTTGCAACTTTTCTTCAGAAGCATTGGGTCTGGGAAACAATATATTTTCTCTGATAGTTCCTTCAAAAAGGAAATCGTCTTGTAAGACTACCCCTAAATGCTGCCTGTAACTTCTGAGTGATACTTTGGACAAATCTTGCCCGTCGACTGTAATAGTACCAGATTGGGGAGTTAAAAAACTAGCCGCCAATCCTGCAATTGTACTTTTTCCCGATCCGGAACTACCTACCAGGGCAACAACAGAGCCCTTAGGAACATCAAAACTAATAGAATGCAGTACTTCCTTTTCTTCCTCATAGGCAAAGGAGACTTCTTTAAAAACAATATCGCCTTTGATCTCTTCGGTGGTTAATGTGCGGTCTAAGGCATTCTCCTCTTCGGTCATGTTCATCAATTCTTCGGTACGATCTAATCCGGCAAGTGCTTCACTTAGTTGGCTCCCTATATTGCTCATTTGCACAATAGGAGCAATCATTAATCCAAGAAGGAAGGTAAATTCGAGAAACTCACCCAAAGTAAGTTCACCGGTCATAATTTTATAACCTCCTATTCCCATTATACCGGTAGTGGCCACTCCCAAAAGAAATGTAGAAGAACTGGTCATTACCGCTGTCGCAGTTAAACTTTTCTTTACATTTTGATAGAGCCTGTGTACCCCTTCTTTAAATACCTCGTGTTCTTGCACCTCGGCATTGAACCCTTTTATTACCCGGATACCACCAAGGGTCTCGGTAAGCCTCCCTGTTACTTCGGCATTAATTTTACCACGGTTTCTAAAAACAGGGCGAATTATCTTAAATGCCTTCAGCGCCACAAAAGCAAATATTGCTAAAGGAATAAGAGCAAATATGGTCATAGAGATACTTATATTCAATAAGAGGAGTAATGCGGCAATGGCAGTAATAGACCCTCCAACTAATTGAACTAAACCGGTGCCAATTAAATTCCGTACCCCTTCAACATCGGTCATGATTCTGGACACTAATTCTCCAGATTTAGTATTGTCGAAAAACCGAATGGGTAACGCTAATATTTTTTGTTGCACCTGTGCCCTTAATTCAGAAATCATATACTGCGCCTGTACGCTTAGAATCTTGGTTAACAGAAACGAAGTAACCGCCTGAACCAGGATCGCTAAAATAACCACTCCAATCAGGACTTTTAACAAGGGGATATCTTTATTTGGAATAATATCGTCCATTAAATATTTAAGGGATAATGGAGCCACAAAGCTGGCAGCTTTACTTATGACGATAAGAATAAGCCCTATGAATACGAGCTTTCGCCGGGGCCAAATAATCGTTTTAAATGCTTTAAGGATACTTACTTTTTTATCGGACATATATTGGATACTGTGTAAAGAAATGAAGGGAGCAAGTTACGCCAAAAATAATGATGAATATGGCTCCTGCACTCCTTGTTTTTTTTAACAAAATTAGCATTTGCGGAAGAAGAACTTTAATTTCACATGATAACTATAATATGATATGGAGACAGTAGATAGTAATGGGAATGTATTGGAAAATGGAGATAATGTACATGTAACAAAAGACTTAAAGGTTAAGGGGATGTCCAAAACCCTAAAACGGGGGAACCTCATTAAAAATATAAGACTAACCTCAGATCCGCAGGCCGTTGAATGCCGAATTGGGAAAAGTTCTATTGTACTAAAAACACAGTTCTTAAAGAAATCCTAGAACACTTGTGATCTTCTATAAATATCAGCAAATAAATGCATCTTTAATTACTTAAAAAACTATCTATTACCATGAAAAAACTTCAATATTCACTCCTTCTATTGTTAATTTTAGGTGCTTGTAAGACCCATGATCCTGTTTCAGATGTAGCAAGATGGGAGCAACACGCCGATAATACCACCATTATTCGAGATGATTTTGGGGTCCCCCATATTTATGGGAAAACAGATGCCGATGCTGTTTTTGGATTGTTGTATGCACAGTGTGAAGATGATTTTAACCGGGTAGAACAAAATTATATTTGGGCTATTGGACGCCTGGCTGAGGTGGAAGGTGAGGAGGCGATTTATAGTGATCTGCGGGCTCATTTATTCATGACCAGGGAGGAAGCTATTGAGAATTATAATAATAGTCCGGAATGGTTGCGAAAATTATGCGATGCTTTCGCAGATGGGGTTAACTACTATTTATACACACATCCTGAAGTAACCCCTAAGCTCTTAACAAAATTTGAGCCATGGATGCCCATGTATTTCAGCGAAGGTTCTATTGGAGGAGATATAGAACGTATCAGCACAAAAAGAATACAAGCCATGTACGATGAAGGATTTACTTTTTCTAGTGCGGACGAAGAAATTATAAAAGAGGAAGCAGCAGCATTGGAACCTCAGGGTTCTAATGGCATTGCCATAGCAGGAAACTTAACGCAATCTGGTAATCCAATGCTTTTAATAAATCCTCATACGTCTTTTTACTTCCGAGGGGAGGTGCACGCGGTTAGTGAAGAAGGCCTTAATGCGTATGGTGCAGTTACGTGGGGACAATTTTTTATCTATCAGGGATTTAACGAAAAAACCGGTTGGATGCATACTTCTACCTATACAGATGTAATGGATGAATATGTTGAAACCATTATTGAAAAGGATGATCTGCTGTTTTATAAACATGGTGACGAGTTAAAACCGGTACAAACATCTGAGATAACACTCAAATATAAAGAAGGAGACCAACTACAAGAAAAAAGTTTCCCTGCTTACAGAACACACCATGGCCCTATTACACACAAAGAAGGAGATAGGGTCGTTGCTTCAGCCATGATGTGGGAACCAGTAAAGGCACTGGAACAATCGTACATAAGGAGTAAACAAGCAGGGTACGAGGGATTTCGGTCTATGATGGATATACGAACCAATTCTTCGAATAATACCGTTTATGCAGATGCCGAAGGAAACATTGCGTATTTCCATGGTAATTTTGTGCCGATCCGTGATACTATTTTCGATTTTAGACAACCCGTGGAAGGATCCGATCCAAGGACAGATTGGAAAGGATTACATACCGTTGATGAAAACATATTGGTGTTAAATCCTGAAAATGGCTGGATCCAGAATTGTAATTCAACCCCTTTTACCTCTGCGTTAGAGTATAGTCCAAAAAGGGAAGATTACCCAAAATATATGTCAATCGATCAGGAAAATTTTAGAGGTGTGCATGCTATAGAGTTACTTCGTGAGAAAAGCGGGTTTACCATCGATAGTCTGATAAAATTGGCCTATGACCCCTATCTTCCGGCCTTTGCCGTACTCATTCCGGGTTTGGTAGAAGCCTTTGACCAGTCTAAAACGAAAGATCCACGGCTGGTTAAACCAATAGCAATTTTAAGGGATTGGGATTTTAGAACTTCTAAAGAATCTGTGGCGATGACCTTAGGCCACTACTTTGGCACTAATTATGGCAGGGAAGGAGTAAGGCCTTACCGTATGAGCGATATGGAGGCTATGACCTATTTTGGGAGTAAGTCACCCTATCAGGAGCGTATTGCTATTTTTAAACAAACACTAGATCAACTTGAAGCCGATTTTGGCACGTGGGAAATGCCCTGGGGTGAAGTAAACAGGTATCAACGCTTAAATGGAGACATACAGCAAGCCTTTAACGATGACCTCCCTAGTATTCCCATTGGAATGGCTTCTGGCCGCTGGGGTGCTTTGGCAGCCTATGGTGCACGTTATTTTAATAATACAAAGAAAATCTATGGTACCCGAGGGAATAGTTTTGTGGCCGTTGTAGAATTTGGAGATAAGGTGAAGGCAAAAAGTATATTAGCTGGCGGACAAAGTGGGGATAGCGCTTCACCTCACTTTGACGATCAGGCTCAAATGTATGCGGATGTAGAATTTAAAGAGGTGCCTTTTTATAAGGAAGATGTATTAAAACGAGCAGAGGAAACGTACCATCCGGGTAAACGGTAAACAGTTTATTCTTGTACGATGATGAGGGATGCTTTGGATCCGGTGGAAAGGAGCCATTTATTAGAATAAATTAGGTTGCCTTTATCATCATACACATTTACCTGGGCTGTATTAGGTCCTGAGGAACCTTGATTAAGCGCTTCAAAATCCAAACGGTTGAATCCTTTATCGAGGTTGAGATTAATGCCTTTAAAACTACCGGTAAGCAATATATTTGGGTCTACCACAGCTTCATTGGCATAGATTTTAACCCGATCTCCGTCTACATATTCATGATCTCTACAAACAATTCCCACGAACTTAGAACTGGTTTTTATATCACCTAAGTACATATCTCCGTGGTGTTCATTTGAACCCTGTTTTTCCCGGTCCCCAACTTTCGTGTCTAATACCAAATCAAATCCGGCCTGTCTTAGTTCCGTATCTGGTAACATTTTTACATTTCTGGCAGTTAAGGAATCCTTCAGGTTAGGAGTCTTATTAAGATCTATCACAGATGGCATTCGCAAGGCAGTTCCTTTTTTGGGATTGGCCTTAATATCGAGTATAGGGTTTGGACCTATTTTCAAAGGTTTTGTCTTAGGCATATCGCTCTGAGCTTGTCCTAACACAATACATAAGAATACAAAAAATAACGTTGTAATAGCTCTCATAGCATAGCTGTTGCGCGATAAAGGTAGCAAATACCTTGCCATGAGGTCAAAAATTGCTGTTAAAATCGATCAATGAAACCCTGCTCCACTGAGAAAATAAGGGTTAGGAATTATCTTTTGATCGTCTTCTCCAATATTGGGGAGCAGTATCGGTAGTTTCCTGATTCCAGTAAGCCGGGGTTACTATATGCCCATCAAAAGTTTTAAGTTTACGCTGATAAATCCAAATAGTGGGATTAAATACCATGTCGGTTACCGCAACATTGAAGAGTTTTGGATCTCCTTCGTTTTTTATTTTCGCTTCTTCTGT
>CBDUCK010000155.1:0-6671 GCA_965365635.1 uncultured Muriicola sp. | reverse complement strand
GCATTCAACCCGATATGGACCTGGTGCTAAGCGATATCAACATGCCAGAAATGGACGGGCTTACGTTGCTTACGAAACTACACGAAATAAATCCGCTGTTGAAATCGGTGATAGTTTCTGCCTATGGGGATATGGAAAACATTCGTACCGCTATGAACCGGGGGGCATTCGATTTTATTACCAAACCAATCAATTTTGAGGACCTCACCATTACCATGGAAAAGACGTTGACCCATGTACGGCAAATACAAAAGACCTTGCAAGCTGTACGGGAGAACGATATCCTTAAGATGTATGTAGATGAAAATGTCCTGAGTTTTATGGGAAGTAAGGAATATGAGGCGAAGATCATGACGAATGATACCATAGAAGCAACGGTTGTTTTTATAGATGTTTGCGGGTTTACCGCAATAAGTGAGAAAGCCCCTGCTAACACGGTGGTTACCATGATAAATGCCTATTTCGATATAATGGTCAAAGAGATTATGGCTCAGGACGGTTTTATTGATAAGTTTATGGGCGATGCTATCATGGCGGTTTTTAAAGGGGAATTTCATTTAGACAGAGCCATTGATGCAGCCCTGGCCGTAAGAAATAAGATTCATGAGTTGCCGGCAATAGGAGAGAAACAACAGTATAAACCCAAAGTATCCATAGGGATAAAAAGTGGCGAGATGATCTCTGGCAATATTGGATCCGAGAGTTTAAAGCGACTAGATTATACGGTCATAGGAGACAACGTAAATACTGCAGCAAGGCTTCAGGATGTAGCCGAAGAAAACCAAATTATAATTTCTGAGGCAGACTATAAACAAGTAAAAGAATCTTTTCAATGTAAAGAAGTTGGCACCGTCACCCTGAAGAACAAAGCAACTACTGTTACAGTGTATGAAGTGCTTGAGTAATCTGGAGAATATATTGGGTTTCCCAAATCTTAAGTACCTTAGCATAAAGAATCTTCTGAATGGAAAAAACCACCATTAAAAACGTTTTTGTACAGGGAGCTATTACTCCCAATTTTATCGCTAATTCGATAGCAAAACACCAATCGAAAACACAGATTGGCGCCCACGATATTTTCTTGGGGCAGGTACGTGCAGATGTCTTAGATGATAAAACGGTTACCGCTATAGACTACAGTGCCTATGAAGACATGGCGAATAAGAAATTCCATGAGATTAGGGAAGCAACTTTTGCGAAGTTTGAGCTGAGTTGCATGCATATCTACCACAGCCTGGGGCGAGTTAAAGCTGGGGAGATCTGCCTGTTTGTTTTTGTATCTTCTCCCCATCGGAAGGAAGTTTTTGAGGCCCTGGAATATGTTGTGGAAGCAATAAAAGCCGAAGTCCCTGTTTTTGGAAAAGAGGTTTTTGAAGATGAATCCTATCAATGGAAGATTAATAAGTAAGCATGGTAGATATCACCCATAAGAAAAGTACCCTCAGGACAGCTGTGGCCCAGGCCATTGTGGAAGTAAGTTCTCAGGAAACCATCACCGCCATTCAAAACAATACGGTTCCCAAAGGGGATGTCTTTGCCATGAGCAAAGCAGCCGGATTATTGGGGGTAAAAAAAACAGCCGATCTTTTGCCAGATTGCCATCCCTTACCCATAGAATATACAGCCATAACGTACGAGGTGAATGCACTTCAGATCAAGATTCTGGTAACGGTAAAAACAAATTATAAAACGGGGGTAGAGGTAGAAGCCATGCACGGTGCCAGTATTGTGGCATTGAATATGTACGACATGTTAAAACCCATTGATAAAGGAATAGAAATTTCCCGGATTCGACTTCTCAAAAAAACTGGGGGGAAGTCAGACATTAGTACAACGGATTCATAAGGACAAAATACTCCTCCAAAAATTCAATTAATTGATATGTTTTTGGTCTTATTCTCTTCGGGCCCATATTTCATACATTGGTTCTCCTTTACTATTCTTCCCTGTATGATGCCAATCGGAGCCTCTAAGTTCGTAATTAAAGTTTAGTGCTGCGCCTACCCGGGCATTATCTCGCGAAAAAAAGCCGATATTTTCTGTGTACACTCCGTCTGCCGAAGTAAAGGATCCACCTCCGGTTCCGGAGAATTTCATGGTCTCGGTGTTATACGCGATCCATTGAAAATGGCCGTCCAGTAAAAATTTTAATGTTTTTCTGGGCGTACTATCGCCTCTTCTTTTCTGACCTGTATCCGGGCCTCGTGTGGCAAAAAGCCAGGCTCCATCTAACTCCTGAGCATTAGAAGAGGAGCGGGTAAAAACCAGACTGGAATTGTTGTTCAACATAAGTTTACCGTCTGTTACATCATATGTATAATGAAGTGCTCTGACAGAATCATTCGCAAAATTAGAGTTGAATTCTAATGCTATGTGCAACGAATCAGAAGTAATGGTGTAATGCCCCCCAACAGTTTTAATAAATTTTGCAGGAGAAGTTTCATAGATTGTATGAATAAAATAATTCATATTTACTTTGATCTCGTGATGCACATTGGGGTTATTGGTTTCAATAGCGTTATACACCCGTGGAGAAAATCCGGACTTTTGTGAATGGCCTAATGCAATTCCAAATAGAACAAAAGAAATAACAACCAAAATATTTTTCATAATCACGGTATTTAAAACTCTAATATACAAATAGATGGTCATCAAATAAACTGTTTAATAAATTTTGAGAACGAAGTTTGGGAAGTTATTTATTAAATAGATATTTTAGGTGTGTTAATTAAATGGAGTACTCAAAATAAACGATGAATTAGTTACCTTTAATATAAGATAGACAACGATAAAACTATTGTTACACCGTTAATTTTTACGTATCTTTTATACATATAACAATGGATAATTTAAAGCGAGTTATTGTAGATTTTAAGAAACTTACCCCTGAGGTACTTAAACTATTGGTTGATAAGTATCCGGATGGTTATGACGATGATCATATAATAACATTTAGGAATGCACATAGAGATCTTATAGAGGCAGTAGAGGTAACCACAGAGGATACTAAATACCTTGTAAAGATCAGCGCAAAATTAGTAGCCACGATGGCGAATTATGATGAGGATGATTATGAAAATTTTGATGATGATGACCCCGAAGCAATCCCGGATACAGCGCCAGAAGATGAAGATTTAGATGATTAGAAATAGGATCTTGCCTAATGAGTTAAAGCCATGAGCCAAAGCGTATTTCACGTGTCCTTACCATGCTATAGTATTAGCAAAACTACTAATTTTTATATTGATGTTATAGGGGCCAAACAGGGCAGATATACTTCGCAGTGGGTAGATATAGATCTATTTGGGAACCAGATCACCTTTACAAAAGCAGGCGAATTTGCTTTTATGTATAAGTCGTACAAATTTGAAGATTCGGTGCTCCCTGCCTTTCATTTTGGTGTGATCCTGAATCGAAATACCTGGGAGGCGATACATCACAGACTTATCAATGAACAGGGTCTGAAAGTCAAAGCAACTACCTTCCTGGAGGGTAAACAAGGGGAACATTCCTCTTTCTTTGTGGAGGATCCCAACGGATTTATGGTAGAATTTAAATGCTTTAAAGAGAGCGGTCAGGTATTTGCCAATTAAAATTAATTTGGGGTAACAGTGGTCTTACTGTAAATTACCCAGCATTTCTTTTGTGGTGTTAGACAAATTAAATTTGTGTTTCCACCCCCAATCTTCCTGTGCCTTAGAATCGTTGATGCTACTGGGCCATGAATCCGCAATATCCTGCCTAAAATCCGGAGAATATGTACAAGTAAAATCAGGAATATGTTCTTGTATACTTTGAGTTATTTCTTTGGGCGAAAAACTCATGGCAGCCAGATTATAAGAAGATCGTATGCTTATGTTGCCGGCATCACTGCTCATTAATTCAATGGTGGCTCTAATGGCATCATCCATATACATCATTGGCAGCTTGGTGTCTTGGTTCAGGAAACAGGTGTATGAGCCTTTTTTGATTGCTTGCACATAAATTTCAATGGCATAGTCGGTGGTGCCACCTCCGGGTTGTGTTTTCCAGCTAATGAGTCCTGGAAATCTAACGCTCCGAACATCAACCCCAAATTTTTCATGATAATATGAGCACCAGCGCTCACCGGTTTGCTTACTTATTCCATACACCGTGGTTGGCTCCATTAAGGTATGTTGAGGGGTATTTTCTTTAGGCGTATTTGGTCCAAAAACAGCAATACTTGAAGGCCAGAATATTTTTTCAATCTTTTTTTCCTTGGCCAGGTTTAATACATTAAAAAGCGAATTCATATTGAGGTTCCAGGCACGCTCAGGGAATTTTTCGGCGGTTGCACTCAACATAGCCGCCATCAAATACACTTCTGTTATATCATAGTGTATTACTATTTCTTCGATAGCATCGTAACTGGTTGCATCCACTATTTCAAAAGGCCCAGAAGATAGTAAGGACTCATTTCCTTCCCTGATATCGCTGGCAACTACTTGTTCATTTCCGTACTTCGCTCGCAAAGCATGGGTAAGTTCGGTTCCAATTTGCCCGCAGGCTCCTAAAATTAAAATAGATTTATGCACTGAATACGTGTTATTGAGATTGTAGGTAAAGATAGCTTTTATTAAAATTTGTACATTCGTTCTATGAGAAAATTAATACTTCTTGTACTGGCAGTACTATCCTTTATTTCTTGTAAAGAGAAAGCAAATAATACGTCCATAGATACCAACCCCATTGGTTTGGAGCTCGAAAAATTACCCAAAAGGGCAGTTGTAAATGCAAAAGCAGCGGCCATTTTAAAAGATTGGACAGAATACAACGCATTTAATACCAGTTTTGATGGGTTGTACAAGGTTGAGAACATGGAGGACCTGGCACTGGTACTCGAAGATTTGGTTGAAAAACAAAAAGAACTGGCAGCGTCTGAATATCCAATAGAATTTGATATTTCGCAAGTGAAGAGCCGACAAAAAGTGGTGCAGACATTTATTTTAAAAACCATTGCTACAATTGAATACAGAACAGATCCTACCGAACCGGCCATTGAGATGATACATGCCTATAATGCCCTGCGAAACCAATTCAATGTTATTGTAAACAATACTTTGGATACTAAATTAATAATTGATGAATAGAGGAAAGCTTATACTTTTGTTGACGATCACTACCTTTTCCCTAAACGCACAAAGTACTGCTGTAAAGGACATTGGAGAAGTAATAGACGCCTGGCATCTTGCCGCGGCAAATGCCGATTTCGATACCTACTTCAATATCTTAACAGAGGATGCAGTTTTTGTTGGAACCGATGCCGCCGAAGTGTGGAATAAAGCAGATTTTATGGTATTTTCCAAGCCCTATTTTGACAAGGGAAAGGCCTGGAGCTTTACCTCTAAACAACGGAATGTATATGTAGATACTTCTGGTGAAATTGCCTGGTTTGACGAGTTGTTGGATACCTGGATGCAATTATGCAGGGGATCGGGGGTATTGAAGAAAGAAGATGGGGTATGGAAGATATCTCATTATGTACTGTCGCTCACCATTCCAAATGATGAGATTCAACAGGTGATAACAGTTAAAAAGGAAAGCGATAGTTTGTTTTTAAAATCACTTTTGGAAAAGCAGTAATGTTTCACAGAAATTGTGAATTACAAAAAGATACTAAGGATAGTTTAAAATAGGTGCATTATGAAATTACTACGATTGTATGTTGTCTTGTTTCTTTTAGTTGCAGGGAGTTGCCGGGAAGGCGTTAAGGACGAGAAAACAGGAAACTTTTACACCACTGAACTTTTTAAAGAGGTACAGTTAAAAGGGATCTTTAAAGATTCTAAAACTTTTGTAGACCTGGTACCAAATGGAACCTATAATGAAGTTACAGCCAGGTATGAAAAGGAAAAGAACACGGCCGATTTTGATTTAAAACAGTTTGTACAAAAGAACTTTACAGACCAGTCGATGACGGCATTGTCTTTTGAGACCGATACTACCAAAACCATGTATGAACATATTAGCAGTATGTGGGAAAAATTAACTCGTGGCCCGGATATGGCCATAGAGAACTCATCCAGAATTGCTTTGCCTTATGAGTATGTGGTTCCCGGGGGACGTTTTCAGGAAATATATTACTGGGATAGCTATTTTACAATGGAGGGTCTTTTGGTGGATAACCAGCGCGAGCTGGCTAAAAACATGGTAGATAATTTTACTTACCTGATAGATACAATAGGGTTTATTCCCAATGGAACCCGTGACTACTATTTAACGCGTTCTCAACCTCCGTTTTATACCCTCATGGTGGATGCGCTTACCAGAGAGGACACCGATGCGTTCAAAGAATATTTCCCAACTATTTTAAAGGAGTATACCTTCTGGATGCAAGGAGAAAACGATCTGTCAGCAGCAACCGGAGTAAGCAAAAATGTGGTTCAAATGGAAGGAGAAATACCACTTAACCGCTATTGGGATAGTGGGAATAGCCCCCGGCCAGAATCCTACAAGGAAGATCATCATTTGGCGAGCGAATTAGCCACTGAGCAACAGAAAGTAGAATTGTATACCAACATGCGCTCAGGAGCAGCTTCGGGATGGGATTTTAGCAGTCGATGGTATACCGAAGAAGGGAATTTTGGGTCTACAAAAACGGCGGATATTCTGGCCCTCGATTTAAACTGCTGCTTTATTTTATGGAAGCA
>CBDUCK010000154.1:0-6687 GCA_965365635.1 uncultured Muriicola sp. | reverse complement strand
TGTAAACCAGGCCTCGTTGGTCTGAGAATGAAAAGGACCTGCCCCTACTCCACCACCGCAAGGCATTCGAATTACCACATCAGCATTTTCATTCCATCTGTAATGTACTTTTGCGAGGTAATTTACAACGGGATTAAAACCGCTACTTACAAAATCGGCAAACTGCATTTCCATCACCACTTTCATTTTGTTAATAGACAACCCCATCGCCGCAGATACCACTGCAGATTCGCATATAGGTGTATTTCGTACGCGCTCTTTCCCAAATGCCTCAACAAAGCCCTCTGTAATCTTAAAAACACCTCCGTAATCTGCTATATCCTGACCAAGGATAACCAAATTATCGTGTTTTTCCATACTGTGTCTCAGACCTTCAGAAATGGCATCTACCAGGCGAATATTTTTTGACGTATTAGAAGGGGTAACTTCTTCATATTTAAATTCTTGATATACATCATTTAATTCAATACTTACATTACTTTCAATAGCCTTTTCGGCAAAGGCCAGTTGCAGATTATCGTCAATTTCATGAATAAATTCCTTTTTAATAGCCACTTCCTCTTCTTCGGAAAGGATGTTAATAGAGTGCAGGTATTGCAGGTAGTTTTCTAACGGATCTTTTGCTGCCCATTCTTCGAGTAAATCTTTAGGGACATATTTTGTTCCACTGGCTTCCTCGTGGCCTCGCATCCGGAAGGTTTTAAATTCCAATAGAACAGGTCTTGGCCGCTGACGCATACTTTTACAGAGCGCATTTACCTTTGTATACACTTCCAAAATATTATTGCCATCTATGATATACGATTCCATGCCATAGCCTTTGCCTTTATCAGCTATATGTTTACAGCGAAACTGTTCATTAGTAGGTGTTGATAAACCATACCCATTATTTTCCACACAAAACAGCACCGGCAAGTCCCAGACCGCTGCAATATTCAATGCTTCATGAAAATCCCCTTCACTGGTAGCGCCCTCTCCTGTAAAAACGGCGGTTACTCTTTTATTTTTCTGCATTAAATCGGCTAAGGCAATCCCATCAGCCACCCCCAACTGAGGGCCAAGATGAGAAATCATGCCTATAATTTTATGCTCCTGTGTACCGAAATGAAAGCTGCGATCCCGGCCTTTTGTGAAGCCAGAGGCCTTTCCCTGCCATTGAGCGAAGAGCTTGTGCAGCGGCACGGCTCTTGTTGTAAATACTCCGAGATTTCTGTGCATGGGAAGTATGTATTCCTCTGAATCTAATGCCATGGTTACCCCGGCTGCAATAGCTTCTTGTCCTATGCCACTAAACCATTTGGATATTTTCCCCTGACGAAGTAAAATCAACATTTTTTCCTCAATCATTCGAGGCTTAAGCATCGCCTTGTATAACTTTATTAGAAGATCATCTGTTATGCCGTGGTGTTGGTATTGCATTGTAAAAAGGCTATCGTTCAATAAAAACTTCGGTAAATGTAGCAAAATTGAAGCGAAGAATTCACCGTAATTACAGACCTTTTTTACTGGTATTATTTAGTAACTTTGAATCATAATTTTAATACGACCAATATGAGTGCCATTCCAAGTGTTGACTTGCGAGATTACCTGGCCGGAGACCCCGGTAAAAAAGAAAAGTTTGTACAAGATATTGGCCTTGCCTTTGAAGAAATTGGTTTTGTTGCCTTAAGCGGACATTTTTTATCCGAAACACTTATCGAATCCTTATACGAAGAAATTAAAAAGTTTTTTAACCTTCCGCAAGAGGTAAAAGACAGGTATGAAATAGCCGGTATTGCCGGTCAGCGCGGATATACTTCTTTTGGGAAAGAACATGCCAAGGGTAGAAAAGTTGGGGATCTAAAAGAGTTTTGGCATTTTGGGCAGTACGTTGAAGATAATGATAAACTTGCCTCCGAATACCCCGAAAATGTTGTGGTGAAAGAACTTCCCAATTTCAATAAGGTAGGAAAAGAAACTTATAAAATGCTCGAAAAAACAGCTCAGTATGTTTTAAGAGCCCTGGCACTACATTTAGGATTGGAAGAAACCTATTTTGATACGTATATTAAAAATGGCAACTCAATTCTGCGGCCTATCCACTACCCTCCTATTACAGAAGAGCCCAAAAATGCAGTAAGAGCCGCCGCACATGGCGATATTAATTTGATCACACTTTTGATGGGAGCCCACGGTAAAGGGTTGCAAGTAAAGAACCATAAAGGCGAATGGGTAGATGCCATCGCCACAAAAGAGCAGCTAATGATCAACGTCGGGGATATGCTTTCCAGGCTAACTAACAACAAACTGAAGTCTACTATACATCGGGTAGTAAATCCGCCGAAAGAGTCATGGGGGGAATCTCGTTACTCCATTCCGTTCTTTATGCACCCAATTAGCGAAATGCCACTTACGTGTCTGGATAATTGTATAGACGAAGACCACCCTAAAGGTTTTAGCGATATCACAGCCGGAGATTTTTTGAACGAGCGATTAATAGAACTGGGCCTAATAAAAAAATAATTAATCCTCCCTTTTAAAAACTACACCAATGGATCTTCAGGATCAACTCAAAAATTTATTCCCCGACCATACCCCTTCAGAGTCTAAGGAAGAGGCGACGGCTAAACCTACGGTATGGCTGCAAGAAGCCCCTATTTTATGTAAATACGAGAAAAGAAAGGGGAAACCTATTACCATTTTAGAAGGATATACCGGTGCAGAAAAAGATTTTAAGATCCTGACCAAGGAATTAAAGACCCTATTAAGCGTTGGGGGTACCTTTAAAAATGAGGTGATTATCATCCAGGGAGATTTCCGAGATAAAATAATGAAATACCTGCAAGACAAAGGATTTAAAACAAAGCGCGTGGGCGGTTAACCCACTTATTTCAGATAACTCATTTATGCTCCTTCTGGTTGAGTTATTCACATTTGTGTTAATTATTTCATTTTTTATCGATTAAATGTTACATTTAGTTACTTGTAACTTAAACAATAATTCTTGGAATGAGTACGCAATTGCATATCACCAACGGAGATAGCTTTACTCAGAGGTTAAAGGCTCTCGAATATAAAGGAGCCATCATTACATGGAGAGAGATGCTGTGCGAAGGAAAGACAGAATCAAATGTTGGCAGTGAATCTTTCTGGAAAACACGTTTTGAATTTCTACACAAAAATTACAAGGTTAGCAAATCATGGTTCATAGAAAAGACACTGAAGGAGTATCGTTCCTTATGCAATCACAAGCAACAAGATGAAATAATTCTTTGGTTTGACTATGACTTATTTTGTCAGATCAATATGATTGCTGTCCTTAGTTGGTTAAAAACACACAGAAGACATGCCCATATTTCTATGGTATGCAGTGGTAATGAAGATGGGTCCGATGTATTATATGGGCTTAATGAAGTTGATGACGAGAAGATTCGTTCGATGTACACAAAACGGGTACATCTCACTCAGGATGATATAGAATTTGCCGATTATGTTTGGCAACTCTATTGTAGCGACAATCCAATTCGGCTAGAAAATATGTCCGATTTTGATCATTCCCATTTCGATTATCTATCCGACGCCATTAAAGTACACCTAAAACGCTTTCCTTCCATTAAAAATGGATTGAATGATCTGGAGAACAAAGTACTAAGCCTTGCCGTTGAAAAGAAACCTAAAAACAAAAAACAGTTGGTGGAAACCATTTTAGCTGATCAGAGCTATTATGGATATGGAGACACGCAATACGAACGTATTTTATCTAATTTAAAACCACTTTTCACTTCCTTTAATCCTGTACGTCTTTCCAAGAAAGGGAAAGATATTTTAGACGGCCAAACAAGTTTCTATTCCCAAATTCGGGACAATGAGGCCTATCTTGGTGGTGCGTTGAAATACTCCTTCCTCTACAACAATGAGTCTGACAGAATACTAAAACTTTAGTATGCAAATAGGGGCTTCCGAATTAATCCTCAATGAGGACAACAGCATATATCACATTAATTTACTTCCTGAAGACCTTGCAGACACAGTGATACTGGTGGGAGATCAGAACAGAGTTTCCAGAGTTTCTAAACACTTCGACACTATAGAAGTAACGAAAAATAAGCGAGAATTTATTACCCATACCGGTACGTATCGCAACAAACGCATCAGTGTTGTTTCAACCGGTATTGGTACAGACAACATAGACATAGTTCTAAATGAACTTGATGCACTGGCCAATATAGATTTTGCAACAAGATCTGTTAAGAAAGAAAAAAAAAGCCTCGATATTATTCGAATAGGAACCTCGGGAGCTATACAGGCAGACATCCCTTTAGATTCTTTCGTTGCCAGTGAATACGCCATTGGATTCGATAGTGTCTTGCATTACTACAGAAGCGATGATATTCGACTTCTGGAAATGGAAAAAGCATTTGAAAAACATGCTGCATGGCCCATAGCCAAGTCTTTACCTTATATAGTTAAGAGTAATCCTTCTATTTTTAGTCATTTTATGGAAACCAACATTTTTCCCGGATGTACCGGCAGTAATGTGGGGTTTTATGGCCCACAGGGCAGAAGTTTACGATTAGTTCCTGAAAATGAGCATTTGAATGAGACACTAGCTGCTTTTAACTACAAGGGCGTCCGAATTACGAATCTTGAAATGGAGACTTCAGCTATCTACGGATTGGCTCATCTAATGGGGCATAGGGCCATTTCTATGAACTGTATCATTGCCAATAGAAGTACCATGCAGTTTTCAGAAAATCCATCAAAGGCCATAGACAATTTAATTCTATGGACATTACATAAAATATCTACTCTTTGAAGACTATACGCGTTATTGGAGTTCCAGAGCATTTTAACCTTCCCTGGCATATGGCCATTGAGGAAGGGGCCTTTGAAGAAAGAGGTATTCAACTTGAATGGACAGATGTACCTGAAGGCACAGGTAAAATGTGTCAGCTACTCAAAGATGATGAGGCCGACCTTGCCATTATTCTAACCGAAGGAATTATTAAGAGTATTATTGAAGGAAATCCTGCCCGGATTATCCAGGGATATATCGCTTCTCCCTTATTATGGGGAATACATGTAGCCGCTACGAGCCCTTATAAAACCCTGGAAGATCTTAAAAATAAAAAAACAGCTATTAGTCGGTTTGGAAGTGGCAGTCATTTAATGGCCTACGTTAATGCACAAAACCAGGGTTGGGATACGAATGAACTCCAATTCGAAATAGTGGATACCATTGATGGCGCTGTAGAGGCCCTGGAAAATGGCCAAGCAGATTATTTTATGTGGGAACATTTTACTACAAAACCATTAGTCACCAAAGGGATTTTTAGAAGAATAGACGATTGCCCCACCCCCTGGCCTTGCTTTGTAATTGCAGCGTCTCATAAATGCCTTCAGGAACAACCTGCAATTGTAAGACATGTCCTGGAGATCATCAACCAATACACTTCGGATTTTAAACGGATTCCCAGTATCGATAGGACATTAAGCAATCGGTACGAACAAGAATTAGAAGATATACAGAACTGGTTGGCCATAACCCATTGGAGTCAAGAAAATATTAATTCGCAACTAATTGATAAAGTGCAAGATACACTACTTCAATTAAAGCTAATAAACACTACATTAGATACCGCCGAAATACTTACCAGCGTATAGGCTCCTCGCCTCTTTCCTGTAAAAGTTTATTGGTTTTGCTAAAGTGTTTGTTGCCAAACCACAGACCTCTGTTTGCGCTTAAAGGCGAAGGATGTCCCGAAGTAAATATGTGATGTTTTGCTTCGTCTATTAAGCTTCTTTTCTTCTGCGCAAATCCACCCCAGAGTAAAAAGATAAGGTCACTTTTTTCGGTTGAAAGTTTTTTAATAACGGCGTCTGTAAAATTCTCCCACCCCTTTTTTTGATGACTTCCGGCAGCATGTGCTCGTACAGTTAAGGTGGCATTTAAAAGTAAAATACCCTGGTCGGCCCAATGTTCCAGATTGCCACTTTGTGGATAGGGTATTCCCACATCCTGTTCTATCTCTTTAAAAATATTGATCAACGAAGGCGGGTGTTTAATACCATCCCTTACAGAAAAACAAAGTCCGTTGGCCTGATTTGGGCCATGATACGGATCCTGTCCTATGATAACTACTTTCGTAGCTTCAAAAGTGCTGTGATCAAACGCTGAAAATATTTCGTTTCCTTTAGGATAACATGTATGACGTGTATATTCCTCTTTTACAAACCCAACAAGTTCCTTAAAATAAGGCTGCTGAAATTCTTCTGATAAAAAGGGTTTCCAACTAGGATGAATAGCAACGTCCATAATTTATTAACGGTAGTTTTTTTAATTGCCACTTGGTGTAGCCCCCCATTTTGTTACTTTCAATATTTTTTCAAAAATAGCGGTATTCTCATAAATGCCTGCAAACTCTTCTGAGCCAGGGCCATAGGCAAATACGGGAATTAGAGTAGCAGTATGCCCATTAGTGGAAAAGGTCATATCAACTTCACTATAATCGCTGTACTCTTGCCCATCTTCGGTTTTCTTCTTTTTTGCAGCCAAGGCAAGTCCCCCTGTTTCATGATCAGAAGTTACTATTACTAGGGTATTGCCATCTTTCTCGGCATAGTCTAATGCTTTGCCTACGGCATCATCAAAGTCTAATAGTTCGGATAACAGATATGGTGCGCTATTCATGTGGCCACCCCAGTCTA
>CBDUCK010000153.1:0-6732 GCA_965365635.1 uncultured Muriicola sp. | reverse complement strand
GGTGGAGTTGCACTGGGAATGAGCCGCATTTCACTGAGGCCGAGCGCCTTTCTTAATTCCACCGCCGTCCGCAAATGGCCAATATGAATAGGGCCATTCGTATAAGGAAGGGCAGCGGTAATGGTATAGCGGGCGTAATTAGTTGGTGAATGCGCCATTAAATGATTGGATTAGGGCACAAAAATAACCTTTTTTTTAGGCCTATCCTTAGAGAACTATCAAAAAAGAAAACCCTCGTACTTCCAAATAAAATGCATTTTACATTCCTTGGAAATACGAGGGTATTTATAGCATTGTAGGGGTAGCTTATGCCACCATTACGGATTTAGACATTTTTTTATCCTGAACCTGAATTCGGTAAATATATTTACCTGTGGACAAATGATTAGGCATTCGTTCGCGAATGTTTATCTCTACCGACCCTTCGAACATCATCTCGTTATAGATGGTTCCTACGTTTTGCCCCAGTATGTTATACAACTGTATATCTACATGGGCGCTAAAAGGCATCTCCAGATAAATATGAGGAGTCTGCTGCGTTGGGTAAAAGGGTTTATGTACCACTGCATTTAATAACTCCGGTGTAGGATCTTCACCATTTGGATCCATAGGAGTAGGAGGTGTATACGGTTCATCGCTATAAGCAATATCCGGAAAATCAACCCCACTACAATTAAATCCTAAGTTTACAGGAGCGTATGTGTGATTTAGTAAATGCTGTTCCACAAGTGGAATAGGCACACAAAGCCATTCTGCCAATACGGTAGCATATAAATCTCTGAAGTCCATCGTATATTCAAGGTTTCCTCTGCCATTAGGGCTTTCCAAGGATGGATGTTCCCCAACAAAGGCACTGCCGTTTAAACCAGAACCAAAAAATAACGTTGGTGCTGCTTTCCCGTGATCGGTTCCATTAGAACCGTTTTCAAAAATTCTACGTCCAAATTCTGAGAAGGTCATACTAAGTACCTTATCATCTTGTTGTGTAAAGGCAATATCCTCATAAAAATTATTAATGGCGATAGATAAATTAGACATGAGTCTTTCGTGCGCCAATGGCTGATTCCCATGAGTATCAAAACCACCCATCGAGATCATATATACCTTTGTTCCTAAATTACCTTTTATTAAACGGGCCAATAAAGCAAGTTGTCTTGCGAACCCATTATCCTGATATTGTACCTGGTTTTGTCCTCTTTCATAAGCTTCATGAATAAGACCAGAGTATTCATAGGTAGTATTAGCTACCCCTCTTAGGAATTTTAATTGGTCGCCATACATACAATTATTGAACAAACTGTCATCCAGGCTGTATTGTACTCCTGTCTCTGCTATCTCTTCCAGTTGATCTATATTTGACGTAACAAAGGCGTAATTGGTTTCTTCTCCCTGAAAAACAAGGCTTCCAAAGTTTCCTATTTGTATGGCTGCCGGGGATGCCGGCGGATTTACTAAATAATCTGGATAAATATCTTCAAAATAACGCCCCATCCAACCTGTATTAAGGCCACTGAATCCTGTTGTTGTTAAATCAGTATTTGCATAAATATCAGAACCTGTAAAATGAGATAGACTTTGATTTTCATAACCAACGCCGTGCACCGCTTTAAACTGACCTTCTCCCCACATCGGTTCCAGAGCGTTCATATACGATGGTATCCCAAAATCATCTGTGAGTTTTAAAAGCTTACTTTCCGGGATATAAATATTGGGACGGGCATTTGCATAGGTATCGTACTGTTCTATTGGCACCACGGTACTTAGGCCATCATTACCACCAGAAAGACGAATCAGAATTAATATATTATCTGTTTCGGCATTTGCGATAGCCGAGGTTAAAGGAGATGGGGCAGAAGCCGTGAGCATATTGCTCCCAAGCATCATAGAACCAGACCCTGCGATTCCGAGGGCTTGCATAAAGGATCTTCGGCTCCAAACCTTGTGTTCTTCGTCGTGTCCTTTTTGTTTATGTATATTGATAGGAATATTATTGTTGCACATAACGGTAGGTATTATTTTAATTGAAATTCGGGTTGTCTTGAGATATGCATGAGTAATAGAAATACCTGTTGCGGTACTTCCGGGCTCACAGAAAGCATCCAAAGGCCAAGGCCTCCGGGAATATAGTCGGAACCATAATACTCTTCCGGGACGTCTTCTATCTTAAATACAGACATTGCATTTTCAAAATCCTGCGCAGTTAAAAGTCCTTTTGGGGTAAATTTATCTACCAGGGCCCTCACTACTGTTTCGGGATTACTTGTATTACTATCTCCGGCACCCACTACATTCATAGCCAGGGTACGAAATTGTTCCGCGTTATTCTGAAAGAATAGTTCTAAGTATACTTCCACTGTTAACCACCTTCCAATAATAAAATTGGTGTTGATCCAGGTTCTGTCTCGTTGCCAACCGGCAACATCCACAGGATCGAATAATTCCTGCCCTAACATGCGGGTAGTATCTACTACATTCAGAAGTGTATTGTTGTCGTAGGCAAAGCCCGTTTCGTTGATAAGATTAAGATAAATATCGAACGGACTCTTAATAATCACACCAATGGCTTCATCATCAAAAAAGTGCTCGCTTTTAAACAATTGCGACAATACCGGTGCTATCTCAAAATTGTTCGAGACCATGGTATTGGCCATGCCAGCTATGATCATCTGTGCATTCCCTGCATCATCATCCGAATCTGGATGAACAAAGAACTCATACAATTTACCACATATAAAACCCGCAATTTCATTGGGTCGTTCCTGAAAAAGAATGTCTATCACATCGTCATAATTCCAATTTCCTGTCTGCCCAAGAATGGTTTTGGTACCTGCGTCGAATCTGGTAGGATCGAAAGTAACCGCCGTACAACCCTCTTCGCCTCGTTCCACATAACCTGTTAAGGCCTTGGCAGTTTCAATAATATCTTGTTCTGTATAACCATTTCCTTCGCCGAGCGTACAATTCACGGGCATAGTTCGCATTTGGATTGTTAGCATTGTTGTAGACACCATCCAAATAATATAGCATAGCACTAGTAAGACCCATCTCACTAATAAAGGTTTTGAAATTCCCGATAGAGTTTCTTTGCAGACAATTAACGTAATAATATAAGAAACCGGTACAGTCATATATATCAAATTCTGTAACCAAATGGTTGCTCCAGAAAAAACTTAGACGGTCTCTAAGATTGTTATTCAGAAGGCCATTGGTATAGCTTGTACGCCATTCTTCTGCCTGGGCTCGGCGTATTTGCCGTGCCAGATCATCATCTTCCGGGTAATTGGTATTATTCCAATCGGCCCATGGGGGTGCAGGTAACGGTGGCATGTTGATCGCCTCATTTATGAGCGTATCTACCAATGTGTCAGCAGTCTGGCCCACAGCCGTGTTTATAGTCTGTACCGAGGCGCTAAACCCTAGTCTTCTGTACAAATGCGCAGCCCTATATTTATCAAGGGGTGTTAAGTACGGATCTAATGGAGCCGTATTACAGTTAATAAAGTAATCCATAGTTATTTTTTAGGCTTTAAGAACGTTCATGTGCGTAGGGGCAGTTTCTTAACGCTTAAACCATAAGGATATTATGGAAATACCGATTTTTTCGATATTTGGAAGTTCAATGTACAATCTAAGACCGAGTTTAGCCGTTTAGCGACCCTATTTTTCGATGAAATACATTATTTTAACAGAATATGTTTTTAAATGGCGGGTCATAATGAATTAGGGGCTAAAGGAGAACAACTTGCGGTAAACTATCTAAAAGAGGCAGGTTATACCATTCTGTGCAGGAATTATCGCTATCGAAAAGCGGAGATCGATATAATTGCGTCAAAAGAAGGAATTTTATCAATTGTAGAGGTAAAAACTAGGAGTTCGGACTACATTAGACCTATAGCAGAAACCGTAGATAGAAGGAAAATTAACTTTTTGGTAATGGCTGCCGATAATTATGTAATTGAAAAAGGATGGGATATGGAGGTTCGTTTTGATATCATTACGGTTTTGAGATCTAAGGAGACGTTTACCATTGAGCATATGGAGAATGCCTTCTTCCCATTCCAATAATTGTTTTATTTATAACAAAATGTTATTTTTGAAAAAAGATTTATGAAAACAATTTCTTCCGCTGTTGAGCAATATATTAAGAAGAAGCCTTTTTTACAGAGTGCTTTGGCTCAGGGTATCATAAATCTTACGTCGCTTTCCAGGATTGTTAAACCCGAGATTGAAGATGAACTTGGCAAGAGCATTCGCAATGGCGCCATCGTTATGGCCTTAAAAAGACTATCTGATGACCTGGAGTTCAGGGCAACACACAAGATTGTAAAGGTTCTGAAAAATATAGGTGAGATTACGGTGCGTTCTTCTCTTACGGATTTTACATTTTTGGTCTCTGACTCTATTTTAGAAAATCAAACACAGCTTTTAAAAGAAGTAAACAAGAATAAAGACGTGTTTTACACCTCCTCGAGAGGAGTTAACGAACTAAACATTGTTGTAAGTAACAGTTTGGACGCCATCGTAGAAATGCTCTTTAAAGAAGAAAAATGTACACAGAAGGCTACCAACCTTTCCTCCATTACCGTAAAATTACCTGCCGAAAACGTTTCGGTACCCGGAATCTATTATTTTATTTTTCAACGGCTGGCCTGGGAGGGGATTATCTTATATGAAGTAATTTCCACAACCAATGAATTCACTATTCTGGTTAACGATGAGCAGGTAGATATTGCCTTTAAAACCATAAAGGACCTAAAGACCTTATAAGCACACCAAAATATTAGGAGATTGATACTGTTTCGGTATCCTGCGCTAAGGGCTGTAACACTTCCAGAGCCTTTGTGGCTGAATTAATATTTTCAAAGACCAGTAATAAACGCAATCCATTGCGGGTTTGCTTCTCTTTTATCTTACAGATCTGCGCATTGTTCTGAACAAATTGCAGCACTTTTGTAAAAACGGGACTTTGGTAAAATTCGGATTGTTGGTCCGCAATAAAATAGCCAATAAGCTTATTCTTCTTCATCACTACCTTCTCAATGCCGATATTTTTCGCGATCCATTTAATTCGAACAGAGTTTAATAAGTCTTTTACCTCTAGGGGTAAATCACCAAATCTATCTTTAAGTCGCTCCTGAAATTCTAATAGTCTTATTTCGGTATCAATAGTAGTAAGTTCTGTATAGAGGGTTAAGCGTTCTGTTATATTATTAATATAGTTGTCTGGGAATAGCAATTCAAAATCGGAGTCTATTTGCGTCTCTTTTACAAACACTTTTTGTTCCCCATCTAGGTCTTCATATAGGTCTTTAAACTCATTTTCCTTCAACTCATCAATGGCTTCAGCCAGGATCTTTTGATAGGTCTCAAAACCGATCTCATTGATAAAGCCGCTTTGTTCTCCACCCAGAATATCTCCGGCACCACGTATTTCCAGATCTTTCATGGCAATGTTAAAACCACTTCCCAATTCTGTAAATTGTTCTAATGCCTGAATGCGTTTTCTGGCTTCCGTAGTCATTACATCGAACGGAGGGGTAATAAAATAACAGAATGCCTTTTTATTACTTCTTCCAACTCTTCCCCGCATTTGGTGCAGATCGCTCAATCCAAAATTATTGGCATTATTAATAAAGATTGTATTGGCATTGGTTACGTCCAATCCACTCTCTACGATGGTCGTAGAAACCAATACGTCAAATTCACTATTCATAAAAGCCATCATAAGAGACTCCAGTCTTTTCCCTTCCATCTGTCCATGTCCAACTCGGATTTTTGCGTCGGGAACCAGGCGTTGTAACATCCCCGCTACTTCTTTTATGTTTTGAATTCTGTTATGAATAAAAAATATCTGTCCGCCCCGCTGAATTTCGTAGGATATAGCATCTCTTATTGTTTCCTCATTAAAACGGATCACATGACTTTCAATAGGATATCTATTGGGCGGGGGTGTAGTAATGACCGAAAGATCTCTTGCAGCCATGAGGCTAAATTGCAAGGTTCTTGGGATAGGAGTTGCTGTTAAGGTGAGTACATCTACATTTTCCTTGATCGATTTTAACTTGTCTTTAACCGCAACACCAAACTTTTGTTCTTCATCTACAATGAGTAAACCTAAGTCTTTAAATTGAACATTCTTATTAACCAATTGATGAGTTCCAATAATAATATCGACCTTACCCGATGCCAGATTGGCAAGAGTTTCTTTTTTTTCTTTGGCCGTTCTAAACCTATTTAAATAATCTACCTTAATGGGCATTTCAGACAACCGTTCTCTAAAGGTTCTGTGATGCTGAAAGGCGAGTATGGTTGTGGGCACCAAAATGGCAACTTGTTTACCATTGTCCACTGCCTTAAAAGCGGCCCGAATTGCAACTTCTGTTTTTCCAAAACCTACGTCCCCACAAATTAACCGATCCATGGGCCTTTCGCTCTCCATATCTCTTTTAATATCATCTGTGGCTTTTGTCTGATCCGGGGTGTCTTCATAAATAAAAGACGCCTCCAATTCGTGTTGAAGATAACTATCCGGATGGTACTGATACCCTTTTTCTAATCGACGTTTTGCATATATTTTAATGAGGTCAAAGGCGATCTTTTTTACTCGCGACTTTGTTTTTTGTTTCAGGGTTTTCCATGCCGCCGATCCCAATTTATATATTTTAGGTGCGGCCCCATCTTTGCCGTTATATTTAGAAATCTTGTGAAGCGAATGAATACTTACGTAGAGGA
>CBDUCK010000152.1:0-6813 GCA_965365635.1 uncultured Muriicola sp. | reverse complement strand
TTTTTCAGGTTTTTGCTTATAGCTTCTACGCCTGGATCTTTATAACCGTTCTTCCACCCTATTTCGGATTTGAAGGGGCCATCGTGGATATTTCTATCGGAACTATTGCCGAAAGCGTGGCGATCTATTTGGGTATTCCGTTTGTTTTAGGAATTTTGAGCCGATTCATTTTGGTGAAACGCTATGGCGAAGAATGGTATACTCAAAAGTTTATTCCTGCTATTTCCCCCATAACCTTAATAGCCTTGCTTTTTACCATTGTAGTAATGTTCTCACTAAAGGGTGAACTAATCGTCCAAATACCAATGGATGTTTTAATTATTGCTGTACCCCTGCTCATCTACTTTAGCGCAATGTTTATCATTGGTTTCTTCTTTACCAGGGCGATGGGCGCATCCTATGACAAAACAGCCTCTGTAGCATTTACCGCTGCGGGTAACAACTTTGAATTGGCCATTGCAGTGGCCATAGCCGTTTTTGGATTAAACTCGGGTCAGGCATTTGCAGGGGTTATTGGCCCTCTGGTAGAAGTCCCAGCGTTAATTTTGTTGGTGAGGGTTTCATTTTGGTTACGTAAGAAATATTTTGGAAGAAGCACTATATAATCCAAAACCAACCTACCATATAGTTTATTACTTTGCTTACTTCCGCTTAGGAAATATTACTAACTTTAAGGAATGTTTCATCGATCATAATCATGTAACATGCTATGGTATGTAATTATTAAAAATCATGAAGTCTTTAGAGCTACTAAGACAATGGATGGAAGAACATCCAACCTCAACCTCGCTAATTAAATATTTAGTCTGGGTACTCTTTGTAGTACTAATTATTCAGTTTTTACGAAAATTCCTCCAGAAGAATTTACCGAATACCCGTACTCGCTACAAGTCTCAAAAGGGAATAGAGGTAATAGGGTATATTATTCTCATTTTTCTCTCCATTTCATATTTCACGGGTAATATAAAAGATTTTGCACTGGCCATTGGTTTATTTACAGCTGGTATTACAATTACACTGCAAGAATTAATCCTCAGCATCGCAGGCTCCATTTATATATTTTTTGTAAAAGTTTATAACCCTGGTGATCGCATTGAGATAAACGGAATTAAAGGGGATGTTATTGATATTGATAGTATTTACACCACAATGATGGAAATTGGGGAATGGGTAAGTAGTGACAACTATAGCGGACGCATTGTGAAACTTAGCAATGCTTTTGTATTCAGAGGACCCATTTATAATTACTCTAAAGATTTTCCTTTTATTTGGGACGAATTCAATATGCCCATCAGATATGGATCGGATCTGGAGTTAGCTAAAAAAATAATCATAGAGGTTGCAACACAAGAGCTGGCTGGTTTTGTATCAGCTTCCATATCAAAATGGAAAAATGTAGTAGATAAATATTACATAGAAGATGCACAGGTGAAGCCAACACTTGCCATTACAATGACCGATAATTGGATTCAATGCAACTTGCGATATATAGTGGATTACAAAAAAAGACGGTATACCAAACACCTGTTAAATGAATTAATTGGAAAAAAAATCCAGGAAACAAATGGTGCTGTAATTCTTGCTTCACAGACCATTGAAGTAATTAGAATCCCCAATCTAACGGTTGAAGAAAAGGATAAGAACACCCCAAAAAAGAATGAAGCACCATCTAGTTAATTAGGCTCCCATGATACAATTTTTTAGACGCATTCGGCAAAGACTATTGACCGAAAATAAGTTCAACCAATACCTGCTCTACGCTATTGGAGAAATTACCCTGGTAGTACTAGGAATTTTAATAGCATTGAGTATCAACAATTGGAACGAATCATTAAAAGAGCGCGTACAAGAATCCGCTATACTAAATCAATTACGGGTCGAATTTGAGAGCAATCTGGTGCAGCTAGATGAAAAGTTAGCTTCAAAAAATGAACTAATGAATTCCGCCATGCAACTATTTAGCTATATAGATCACACGGATAAAAGGAATAAAGATAGTATTGATTATCACCTGGGAAGAACCCTTCCATTTTCAACATTCGACCCTATTGTGAATGATTTGGCCAGTTCAGGAAATTCCAGATTAATTAGGAATGATGGTTTAAAACAACTGCTCTCGTTCTGGACTACAGAAATTATCCAGGTACAAGAAGATGAAGGGAGTTGGAAATACTATAGAAATGAAATGTATGTTCCGTTTTTAATACAGCACTACCAACTGCGGACCGTTAGAAATTTAGCCACTAATTCAAATGTATTGGGCAAGTATTTAATTGATGAAAATACAAATCGGGGATCCAATGATGCAGTTGGCATTGGCACCTCTATGCACCCAGAAGATTTTAATGTTCTTTTAAATCACCCGGATTTTGAAGATCATCTGGAACGGTGCTATACCATTAACCAGTTTGCAAACTCACAGTCGCTCATCTTACGAAAACGAATTGTTGAAATATTAAACCTTCTTAATCAGGAACTAAAGAAGGTTTGACGTTTTACTATCAGCCAATCTTTAACATTGGTGTTTCCCAACTGTAACAATCTGGTTCCAGTTTCGTCACATAAGCACCGTAATATCTAGTCTATAATCAATGAACAAAATCAATATGAAAAAAGCATTCCTTATTTTGACAGCTATTCTTTCAATAGCATCAACCACTGCTCAAAATGACAAACGCCTGAAAGGATTAGAAAAAGAACTCAATGCAATTCTTGAGGTTACCAGGGCCCCGGGATTTGCAGTGGCTGTTGTGGAAGGAGATAAAGTTGTCTATGCTAAAGGATTTGGTTATAGCGATTTCGAGAACAAGATACCTGCAGATGCTAATACGCTCTTTGCAATTGGCTCTAGCACCAAGTCATTTACCTCATCTATACTGGGACAATTACGAGGGGAAGAGAAATTGTCGTTTGATGATCGTCCGGCTACATATGTACCCCAATTAGAATTCTTTAATGACGAAATGAACACTAACATTAGTATACAAGACTTAATGACTCATAGAACGGGGTTACCACGTCATGATTATTCCTGGTATCTATTCCCAACAAAAGATAAGGATAGTCTGTTGCAACGTGTAACATATCATGAACCATTTACCGGAGTAAGAAAACAATGGTATTACAATAACTTCATGTTTTTAGCCCAAGGTGTCATAGCAGAGCGGATAACTAATAAAAGTTGGGAGGATAATATTAGAGAACGCTTCTTTGAACCATTGGAAATGAAGAGATCTAATTTAACTATTGATGAATTAGAGAAAAGTTCAAATGCAGCCTTCGGTTATGAGCTAAAGAACGACAGCGTTATCACTAAAATGGATTATTACCACATTGCGGGTATGAGTCCGGCAGGAAGCATTAACAGCAGTGTAAATGAGATGTCTCGCTGGTTACTTACCTGGTTGAATAAAGGAAAATACAAGGACCAACAAATTTTACCGGAAGCGTATGTTACAGAGGCGATGAGTTCTCATATGGTTGTAAATGCAGCCCTGCCAGACGATGAATTGCCAGATATGCACCTGGCCAACTATGGTTATGGCTGGTTTATTTCTTCCTACAGAGGTCATTACCGGGTAGAACATGGTGGAAATATTGATGGCTTTTCGGCTAATGTAGCTTTCTTTCCAAGTGATAGTGTTGGGGTTGTTGTGCTCACCAATCAAAATGGTTCAGCGGTTCCAAACATGGTGCGAAATACCGTCGTAGATCGTATGTTAAAAACCGAAAAAACGAACTGGTCTAAACGATTTAAAGAGCGCCAGGAAAAAGCAAAAAAAGATGCTGCTGAAGCTAATGATAAAACTGCATCTAGTAAAATAGAAAATACGAACCCTTCTCATGTAATGCAAGAATATGCTGGTAAATACGCTAATGCTGGTTATGGGGAATTCGATATTACGGTAGAAAATGATTCGCTTTTTGCAAACTTTGCACTAATGAAATTCTACTTAAAACATTATCATTATGACATCTTTGAACCCTTGGAAGTTACAGAGACGGGAATCGACTCTACCGACACAGGAGGCTTACGTTTCAATTTTATAACGAATGACGGAGGCGATATTTCATTGGTTAAAATGAAAGTGGAAGCTGCCCTAGATCCTATTGAATTTAAACACACCCCAACCAGTATCGATGTTGATAAAGAAACCCTGGAACGCTATGTGGGTGATTATGAGTTAGCAGGAACCACTATAAAAGTATATATAAAGAACAACAACACCCTGTATCTTTTTGTTGCCGGACAACCAGAATATGAATTACTGCCAACAGCCAAACACAAATTTTCATTTAAGGCCATGGAAGGCTTCAAAGTAGAATTTACGGAGTCTGATGATGCGGCTATAAATGTGATGACATTAATACAACCAAACGGTACGTTCAAAACAACACGCAAATAATTAATAATTGAACAAAATATGACAGAGCTATTATCCTTTTGGAGACGTATTATTTTTACAGGGATAGTTACGCTATTAACATGGGCGCATGTAACCTGGGATTACTTTCACGGTGGGGTGCCCACCCATTACCTGCTCCACAGTGCAGATCTACCCGGGTTCTCTAATTGGTGGGGTGTACTAATAATCCCATTGCTAACCTGGTTCCTACTGGTTCGTATTCACAGAAAAACAAGTGCTAGGGAGGTACCACCGAACATTTCAAATGTTATCTATCGGTTTCTATGTGCTCTAATATTTGGCATTCTAGTGTCATTCTTTTTTGCCATTGGATCGGACGTACCAGAGTATATGATGATGGGACTTATTATTGTATCTTTTTTTGTTCCCCTCTATAGAACAGAACACTTTCTTGGGTTTGTATTGGGGATGGCTTATACTTTTGGAACTATACTACCCATTATTTTCGGAACCATCTTCCTTCTTCTGTTTGTACTAACCTACAAAGTATTGCGCGCCTCAGTTGTTTATCTTGTTTCAAAATATACATCAGGTAACTCCAAAAGAGAATAACCTGGCACTGAAGAATTCATGGTCATGATAAAGGTCATTGGATAGTATACCATTGCTAAATAAATTTCAGCATACTATTCATAACAAACTTTCATGAAAACGGCCAAAGAAGATATACAATCTCGTCCGTTGGACGCAAAAAAAACATTTAGAAAATTAGGCACTTGCTCCCGTACATTTTTCCATATCCTAAATCGGGAATTTGGTCATCCAAAGGAATTGGAGGAGCGCGCCGCCGATGCATTGGCAGGAGGTATCCTACAAGAAGGGCATCAGTGTGGTATGCTTTGGGGAGCTTCACTAGCTGTAGGAGCCGAAGCGTATAGAACATGTGCCGATCAGAATGAAGCTATTAGGGTGGCTGTAAATGCCACACAAAGCCTTATGAATTCCTTTTCAAAAAACGAACATACCATCGACTGCCGGGATATTACCCATTGTGATTTTAAGAGCAAATGGAGTTATGCAAAGTATATGGTCTCCGGAAGATTTTTATACTGTTTTAAGATGGCAGATAAATGGGCTCCGGATGCCGTACAATCTGCCCGAAAGGGGTTGGCGGGTAACCAACCTAATGGGGCTTCTGTCGCAATGAGCTGTGCCACGGAGGTTGCTCGTAAAATGGGGGCCAGTGATGAAGAGATGATTATGGTGGCAGGTTTTGCAGGTGGTATGGGACTAAGCGGGGCTGCATGTGGAGCGTTAAGTGCCGCTATCTGGATGAAATCGCTTGCCTGGTGCAAAGAAGAAGCAAAAAAAATGGCCTTAAAAAATCCGGAGGCCAAAAAGACGCTGGAAATATTTTATAAAACTACGGATGCCAACATACTCTGTACTGATATTACAGGAACCAATTTCAAATCGTTGGATGATCACACTAATTTTATTAAAAACGGAGGGTGTGCAACATTAATAGATGTTCTGGCCCAGACGTAATAGTATTGAAATCAACTGGTTGTTAGCCCAATGACTTTACAGCTGCTAATTTTACAGGAAATTTCTTGGGTTTAAGGCAACTGCATATGGCCGAGACGTTGTATGCAAGCTAAAAAGTGATTAGACACGCGCTATTTTGTGTAACTTTAAAAAATATACGATATAAATGAGTTATTACTTTAAAACAACATTGACCGGTACGTCATTTGATGAAGCTGTTGATAAAACAATTACAGAACTCCAAAAAGAAGGATTTGGTGTGCTCACAGAAATTGACCTAAAATCAACTTTAAAGAAAAAATTAAATGTTGATTTTTATAATTATAAGATTTTAGGTGCCTGTAATGCTCCGTTTGCTTACAAAGCATTACAAGCTGAGGATAAAATTGGCACAATGCTCCCTTGCAATGTAATTATTCAGGAAAAGGAACCCGGGAATATTGAAGTTTCAGCTGTAGATCCTTTATCATCAATGATTTCAGTTGAGAATAAATCGTTAGGAGACATTGCCGTTGAAGTGAGAGAAAAGTTGAAAAGAGTTATAGAAAATCTATAACCATGCTACCTTTCGTTACATTTGCTATTAGAACATTTCGTAGCACTATATTTTGGTTGAGAAATAGAAAAGTGAACGCTAGACGTTCTCATTTTTTTATGTCCTGGTAATCAGGATTTAGATAATCCTACTAAACCCTCACTGAAAATAGAAAAGCGAACGCTAGACGTTCTCATTTTTTATGTCCAATGTTCCACCAAACTCCGTTTGGATCACTTTTGGACATAAAAAAAAGTGATTTGCAAAAGCAAATCACTTTTCTGCTTGGTCGGGATGACAGGATTTGAACCTGCGACCACACGGCCCCCAGCCGTGTACGCTACCAGACTGCGCCACATCCCG
>CBDUCK010000151.1:0-6826 GCA_965365635.1 uncultured Muriicola sp. | reverse complement strand
CAAATTTTTGATAGGTAGTTAAGGCATAAGTGGGCATACAACGATAAAAAATACCATTGGCGGGGAAAAGAATCCCTGCCATTTTTTTTGCCCCAATTTATAGGTAGTTCATCTATTTATTGCAATTTTCTTATTTAGTAAAATCATCTTTGCCATATAATAAACATCAAAATGTTGGGGATATGCAGAAATTATTACTCTTTAAAGAAATTTATTTAGAAGCTTTTAGAAACTGGGGGAGTATCTTCCTTAGAAAGTATTTTAAAGCCTTTTCGTGGTTTTGTTTTGCCCTATGGCTTATAACTATGTACGCATTCATATTTCGTGTCTCTACAGGCTTCGCATTTGACTAATTAACACGCATAAAAAAGCTCCGATGGTTGGCCATCGGAGCTTTTTTTATTTGTGCCTATTGATTATTTGAATTTGACGGTGCGCAATATCGCTTCAAGTTCAAACATATAATCTCTTTTGTTTGTAGCAGGGGCAAAGGTGAATGCCTCTAAAACAAGTTTCCGATTATTGTCTTTGTCATCAATAATATACGTTACAAAAGGCCCCGCCATGGGATAATTTTCCATATCCCAGATGCTTCTTACTTCAATAGCATTCCTTTGATCTAATTCCGCTGGAAAAACATGAGGTGCAAAAGCGTCTTCTGTTGTCATGTAGGTGATCTTATTTGGTAGATCTGGTCCGGGAATATATTTCTTGCCGATAGAATCGCGCATCCTTACAAAATCACTAACAAACGTAGTGTCGTTCGTAAAGCTATCCCATGGAATATCATACGCTATTATATTCATACTCCCCTTTTGTATTTCCCTGTCTATCCACACAAAATTATCTTCCCGCTTGCCTACTTTATATAAGGAGGGAAGACGAAGACTAACCCCAAATTTGTCCTCCATTATAGAATCCCTATTTAGGGATCTTAAAAATCTTTTTTGCATTTCTTTTAATTCCATTTCTTTAAAAGAAGCAATCATGGTGCCCGCAGCTGCATCCAGATTTGCAATTAGCTCTTCTGGCGTGCTTCCTTTTATGACTCCTACTTTCTGAGGGGTGGCATAGGGGTCTGTTTTAATATGTGCGATATTTAATGTATCGAGATCTACAAAGAGAACGGCCCTTCTATGTCTTGTAGTGGTAGTAAAGACTTGTTTTGGCATATGGTCTATGCTAAATACAGGCTCATCCCAGGTTAGCCCTACTATAGGCGCTGCAAAATGTTCACGTACCTTATCTCCAACGGAACCCTCCCAGAGTTTGGTATCCATCACCACAGCCAAGGTGTTTATAGATCCTAATGATTCTGGTTTGTACGATTTTTTATTGCCGTCGTTGCAAGACGATAGTATAAAGAGTAGCAGCAGTAGTGTTCCTAGTTGTTTCATCTTTTAATTAAATCAATATTTATATCGAGTGATGGGATATTTATTAAAACCATGAGTTCCATAATACTAGGAAGAACAATCGCATAATTTTAATTTGGTGCCCAGTTGAAGTGTATTACCGCGAATACCGTTCCATTCTCGTAAATTCTCCATACTAATTCCCGGATACTTTTGAGAAATGGTCCAAAGTGAATCTCCTTTTTGAACCGTATGTGTTTTTAATGTATTGGGCGTCAATTTATTACTGCTATTTTTTACGGGTGTTGCTGCTACAACCGGTCTTCTTGGAAATATTGTAAGTCGCTGCCCTATTCTAAGATCATTACTCCTAAGTCCATTCCATTGCTTTATTTGGCTAACCCGTACTCCGTACCGTTCCGCTATTTTTCCAAGATAATCGCCACTTCGTACTCTATATCTAATTCTGTTTTGTGCGGTAACTAATTGCGGCAAGGGTTTTTCTTGTGTCTTCAGTTCTTCCTCTACATAGGCGTAAATTGCTTCTTCATTTGCAACAAACTTTCCTAATTCGGATTTGGGTAAACGAAGGGCATAATTTTTCCCTGGTATATTAGGTATAATATTTAGTTTATACGACGGATTCAACACAACCAGTTCTTCAATACTTACATCTACCAGTTTGGAGATTTGTTCAAATGTTATAAGATTCTTAACCTGAACCGTGTCGGTTTCAAAATAAGTCCGTTCTGGTTTATTGATTTTTAGTCCGTGTTCCTCTGCGTATTCAAATAAGTACATGGTGGCAATAAAAGCGGGGACATACCCTGCTGTTTCCCTGGGTAAATTTCGTCTTATATTCCAATAGTTCTTGTAACCGCCAGATCTTCTAATAGCCTTATTAACATTTCCCGGACCCGAATTATATGCGGCCAGTGCAAGATCCCAGTCCCCAAAGATATCGTATAATTTAGCCAGGTATTTACACGCGGCTGTCGTTGCTTTTATAGGATCGCTTCGTTCGTCTACGTAACTACTCACGTCCAATCCGTACATTTTTCCGGTCCCGTACATAAACTGCCAAAGCCCTGTAGCCCCTACTCTGGATTTGGCCCGTGGGTTCAACGCAGATTCTACTATAGCCAGGTATTTAATTTCCAATGGGATATTATAATTATCTAATTCCTGTTCGAAAAGGGGAAAATAAAACTGACTCGCCACCAACATGCGCTCCATAAGATCTTTTTTCCTTACTAAAAACGATTTAATAACCGATTCTAATGACGGATTATACGCAATATTAAAAGGTGTTTTTTGATCTAGAGCTTTTAATCGCTCCTTTAATACTTCCGTATCTAATTCGCTCATCTGAAGTCCGGCAGTATCGAGGGCTGTTACTTCCTCGTACATAGCCTCATAATACTGAGCGCTATCATACAACTCTTTCATCCACAGGCTATCGTACCTGGCAGCCTCCGGATGATCTCCCAGTTGAATAGCTGCTTCCTTATTCAGGGGAATTACAAAAGATCCGTCAGTTATGCCCTTAGCGGCCTCTTTTAATTCAACTCCAACTAGAGTATTGTTGGGTGCTATACTATCTGCATTTTTTTGAAGAACAGTAGTGTCTTTACCAGGTTGTTTGATGGCTAGCGAATCTGCTTGTTGGCCGCACAAAGTAACTACACAGGCAAACAGAAAAAATAACGAGATAATATTTTTTATAGCAATCATGATCCTAGCTTTTGACTGTGGGGGCTAACGAGGTTGCAATTTAATTCTTATAAACTACAATCCTAGCCTCATTTCAACGTATTCGCCCCAATGTGTCTTTTATTCGATAACGGCCTTAAGAAGCTAATATTGCCGCAATTCCGGGGAGTGTTTTACCTTCCAAGCTCTCTAGCATAGCTCCGCCTCCTGTGGAAACATAGCTTACTTTATCTTCAAATCCGAATTGCTTAACCGCGGCCACAGAATCGCCTCCACCAACAAGAGAAAATGCGCCATTTTGCGTGGCTTCATCTATATAATTTCCAACGGCAATAGTCCCTCCGGCAAAATGTTCCATTTCAAATACCCCAACAGGACCATTCCAAAGGATTGTCCTGGAGGCTAAAATTACTTCTTTGAAAGCTTCTAATGTTTTTGGGCCGGCATCTAACCCCTGCCATCCATTGGGGATTGAATCTACCGCTACTACTTGTGTCCTGGCATCATTGCTAAAACTATCCGCAGCTATTACGTCTGCCGGCAAGTGCACCGCTACATTTTTTTCTTTAGCCTTGGCAAGAATATCTAATGCCAGGCTCATTTTATCGTCCTCACAAATTGAATCTCCTACCTGTCCCCCCAGTGCTTTTACAAAAGTATAGGTCATTCCTCCACCAATAATTAAATGATCTACCTTGTCTAAAATATTCTCAATAATTGTAATCTTTGAAGACACTTTTGCCCCTCCCAAAATGGCCGTTATAGGTTTCTCGCCTGTCCTCATAACCTTTTCTATGGCCTCAATTTCCTTTGCCAACAGAGATCCAAAACATTTATTTTTCGGAAAAAATTGCGCAACAATAGTAGTTGAGGCATGGGCCCTGTGTGCAGTTCCGAATGCGTCGTTAATATAAATATCTCCCATTTTCGAAAGTGCTTCAGCAAATACACGATCTCCCTTTTCCTCTTCCGGGTGAAATCTCAGGTTTTCTAAAAGAAGTACTTCTCCGTTTTGAAGTTCAGAGACCGCTTGCTCAGCATCTGCTCCTATGCAGTCCGAAACAAATTTTACATTCACCCCTATAATTTCGCTAACAGCATCGCAAATATGTGCCAATGACATGTCTGGATTTACCTTTCCTTTTGGGCGTCCTAAATGACTCATTAATACGGCGCTTCCACCATCTTCTAAAACTTTTATAATGGTAGGTTTGGCAGCTTCTATGCGGTTGGTGTCAGATACATTGAAATCTGCATCTAATGGAACATTAAAATCAACCCGTATAAGTGCCTTCTTGTTGCTAAAATTAAAATCGTTTACTGTCTTCATTGATAAAGGAATTTTGAGAAAAGCAAATGTAAAGAAATAATGTACTTAGGTGAAGATGATCCCCCATTAATTTATGGGTTGAAGTTTCAAAAATAGTATCTTTGGATTTATGCTGTTTAAGGATATTTTAGGCCTGGATCATATTAAAAAACACCTTACGCTAAGTGCGGATGCAGGGCGCATTCCGCATGCGCAATTATTTGTTGGTCCCGAAGGTTCCGGAACTCTGTCAACAGCAATTGCTTATGCGCAATATTTACTATGTTCTAATAGTAATGGGGAAAATGAAGGGGAAAATACTTCCTGTAATATTAAATGTGATTCATTGTCGCATCCCGATCTCCATTTTGCTTTTCCTGTTTCAAACTCAGATACGGTTAAAAGTCATGCTGTGAGTAATCATTACATGGCTGAATGGAGAGAGTTTGTGAAAGACCAGTCCTACGGAAACTTGTTTGATTGGTATCAACAAATTGGAATAGAAAAGAAACAAGGTCAAATTGGCGTAGACGAGGCGCAGGATATTGTAAAGAAATTAGCGCTTAAATCCTATGAGGGAGGGTATAAAGTCATGATCATATGGATGGCCGAAAAAATGAATATCTCGGCATCCAACAAATTATTAAAACTCATTGAAGAGCCTCCTGAAAAGACTGTTTTCTTGTTGATTTGTGAAGATGAGGAAATGTTAATCAATACTATCCGCTCCAGATGTCAGGTTGTCCATTTTCCGCCGCTGTCAGAAGATGCTATTTCTAAAGCATTAATAGGAAGTGGCGTTGTACGGGAGGAAGCATTGCGACTTGCTCACGAGGCGAACGGAAACTTTAATAAAGCGTTAGATCTTATGAATAAAGATTCTGAAGATCTGATTTTTGAAAAATGGTTTGTACAGTGGGTTAGAAGTGCCTTTAAGGCAAAAGGCAATAAAGCAGCCATTCACGAACTAATTCTCTGGAGTGAAGAAGTGGCTAAAACAGGAAGGGAAACACAGAAGAAATTTTTAAAGTATTGTATTGCTGTAATTCGCCAGGCGCTGCTAATTAACTACGGTGCAGAAGCGCTTGCTTTTATGAAAATTCATGTGGATGGTTTTCAGCTCAAAAAATTTGCCCCTTTTATTCATGAAAATAATATTCTTGAAATTACTGAGGAATTAGAAAGTGCCATTTACCATGTGGAACGCAATGGCAATTCAAAAATAATATTAACAGACCTGTCTATACGATTAACCCGTTTGCTTCACAGGTCCGCTGCTCAAAAATTGCATTAGAATTTCTTATAAACCAAACACAGATGAAAGAACTTTTGAACAACGCCACAGAGATTTTATTACTCCTTTTTTTAATCATTACGTTTGTACAAAGTGGTGTCGACAAAGTGATAGATTGGCAGGGAAACCTCTCCTGGTTAAAAGGTCACTTTGCAAAAAGCCCTTTAAAAAACAGCGTTCCTTTTTTGCTTTCCACTGTTCTTCTAATCGAAATAGCTGCCGGAGTACTTTGTGCAGTTGGATTGTTCTTTATTGTCGTAAAACAAGATTCCTTTATAGCGCTCCTTGGGGCCATTTTATCTTGTGTTGCATTGCTTATGTTGTTATTTGGACAACGTATAGCAAAAGACTATGAAGGGGCTAAAACTATTGCGATATATTTTATCCCGGCCATCTTTTTAGTATTTCTACTTCAGCAATAGAACCACTTGATTATCAGTGTTTTAAGCAATATTTCGACAGAATTATTATTCGGTTTTTCCGTTTAATATCTCAAGAATATCATCGGTAACATCTTTAGAATCCTGACCATATAAAACACTGCCGCCATCACCTCCGCCGAGGATAAAGGTGTAGCCGTTTGTTTTGCCAAATGCTACTATTTCCTTTTTAACTTTGCTTACTATACTATCCATTTGAACCTGGCCCTGCTGTTGCAATAACTGTTCTTCTTGTTGCAATTGTTGTCCAATTAGCTGGCCTCTTTGCTGCAACAAAGTTCCTTCTTCCTGCGCTTTTTGTTGAGGCATAGCTTCGGCCTTGGCCTGAAATGCCTGTACTTCTAACTGAAATGCTCTCGATATACTATCTCTTTTTTTGTTTAATGCCGCTGTCTTAGATGTATACTCAGCTTCCGTTTTGATTTTTTCATTAAACCCATCCATAAGACGAATGTTATCTACATAAGCAATCTTATCTTGTTGGCAGGCCACGCTTGCAAAAAGAAATAGGCCTATAACTATTTTTTTCATGTTCTTAATTTTAGTCCCGCAAAAATAGGAAAGCTTTTTAATAATACCGGAGGATTTTTTATAAACCATATGGTTTATGCGGAAAGAGTGGATGGTCAGAATTGACCTATAGGCATATTTGATACAATTGACGTGGTTTGATTGTTATAGTCTATTTAACACTACTCGTAGAGAGGAGGTTTTA
>CBDUCK010000150.1:0-6877 GCA_965365635.1 uncultured Muriicola sp. | reverse complement strand
TGCGAGCTGAACCGGGTAAGTGCGACTGGACAGCATTTCGGATATCCCTACTGCCATGGGGGAACGGTAAAAGATCCGGAATTTGGGGATCAACACCCTTGTGAGGACTTTGTTGCTCCTGTACAACCTCTTGGGGCACACGTAGCCGCCTTAGGGGTCAAATTTCCAACAGGTGATATGTTTCCGGCAACCTACAAAAATAGCGCATTTATTGCGGAGCATGGCTCTTGGAACCGGACCAAAAAAGTAGGTTACAGGATTTCAATGGTAGCTATTGAGGGTAATAAATCTGTAGGTTATGAGACGTTTATAGATGGGTGGCTAGATGATGAAAGTCAAGAACAATTTGGCAGACCTGTAGATATCTTATTTCTAGAAGATGGTTCTATGCTAATTTCTGATGATTTTGGGGATGCTATTTATAGAGTAACCTATGAAAAATCTGAGATAGCCAGGTTAGAATAATATTCTAAGCCTCTATCGGATCTAAATCTAGTTCATTAAAATTATTAGCAGCTTTCACTAGTAGGGTAGAGCCAATAGTTTCAAATAGTTGGTTGGTTTTTATAACAAATTCTGCTTGTTTTTCAATTCTGTAATTTGGTATACCCACCAGGGTAAGGTCTGTAGATGCAGATTGTTGTTCAATGATCTTATAAAATGGTTCTTGTTCTACGGCATTATTAATGATCCTAATTTCTACAATAACCCTAAGATCTTCAACAAGTTTAGAAATCTTCGAGTGTATCAGAGTACTATCCACATTATTATTGTTCACAAACAACACTCTTATTGTAGTATTATTCCATTTAGGAGAGGCAATAATAAAACGTGCAATATTCAGCATCATCTCGGCATTTTTACTGTCTGTTTCGCGCCACCAAAGATCTACGGTCTGGTAGTTCCCAAATTTATTTTTCCGATCAAAATCCAAATACAATAAATTGTAATCTAAGTGCAATAAGGTCTCGGTCATTTTAGAATACTCCTCGGAATTTTCAAGGCCTTTGGGCCATCCCATCATGATAGTATTAGGTTCAACCCCTGAGAACCCGAAAACGGTGGCAATATTGGTGATACCGCTATAGATACTATGTACTTTTACTTGCCTTCCAAAAATGCCAAGTTCCTTAAATGACTCATCGCGGACTACTTGTTCTGTTTTTCTTAATGGTGTACCATCCTCTGTGTTCAGGATAAGTTTAAAATTAGTAACGATACCTGTACGGCCCGAAACTGTTTTACATAACTCAAGTAAATAGGATTGATGATCGCTTTTACCACTAAATAGGATAATGTTTGGATTCCAATTAGAATTTTCTTCCACCTGGGCATCTATCTTTTTCAACCCTTTACTTACTACATTTTCCCATACACTCCGCCATACATCATTGGATTGCAGCTGTATTTCTTTTCGTTGAAGGGCGAAATATAAGGCTCCTACAACCGCAAATGCAGCAAACATTGCAATCATATCTAACTTAAACATCACCAGAAAACAGGCAATAAAACCAACGAGCCCTATCCAACGTTTAATTTTAAAGCTTGGCTGAAAATCCGGATTCGCCCAACTTTCCAGAAAAAAAGAAATATTGATAAATCCGTAAGCAGTCAGATAAAACATAGAGACCACCCTGGCAATAACATCCAATTCCCCTATAAGTATCCCTGCTTCGGCTATTATAAACACCATAAATAAAGCATTCACCGGTTCATTATTGGCTCCCTTTCCTTTTCCAAATATTTTGGGTGTAACCTTATCGATAGACATGGCTTGTAAAATCCTCGGACCACCAAGAATACCCCCTAAAGCAGAAGGTGCAAATAGCGCAATCTTCATTAATATATTGTAATCCGACCTTAACACGTCCGAATTAATTGTGTAGGCCATAAAAACTGCCAGGGCAATGTATACCACAAGACCACCACCAATAGCTGCTAATGTACCCATGGGAATAGATTTTTTCGGATCCTTTAAGTCACCGCTCATAGCAATACCTGCCGTAAAACCGGTAACTGCAGGGAAAAAGACAGCAAAGACTACTTCCAGGGGTATGGCACCTTCCGTTGAAAATAGAGCTACCGATTGTGGTGCATACTCAGAAGATCCTGAAAATATAGCAATCAATGAAACTACAATGGCCGCCAGAATTATAAACTGTGTTTTTAGGGCCAAAGAGGTACTTATTAAAGCTAATCCTGTTAACGCTATTAAGGCCAGGGTTCCTGTTATCCTGAAATCATCGACAGACATGCCTAATCCGAAATAAGCATTAAAGCTTTCTGAAAAACCTATTAAATAAAGGGCAATAGAAAAAGCAGTACCTACATACAAAGCTATACCAATAGAACCCCCTATAGGAATTCCCATACTACGAGATAGTACGTAGTAGATACCACCGGCACCAATCTTTTTGTCTGTTGCTACCGAAGACACACTTAAACCTGTAGTTACAGCAATAACATGAGCAATAATAATTATAATAATGGCGCCCAGTAGCCCTGCATTCCCAACTACCCAGCCCAAACGCATGTACATGATAACGCCTAAAATAGTGAGTATAGATGGGGTAAAGACTCCCGCAAAAGTGCCAAACTTATTCTTGTCTGCCATAGGTTATGTTCGGTTGCTCGTGAAGATCTGCAAACGGTTGGTAATATAGCTAATATTTTATTTACCGAACAATGAAAAACTTCCTATAACTATAGTTAAAGCAAAATACTAAGTAAAGAAATAACTGTACATCTATGAGATAATCTCCTTTGATATCGGAAGAAGAGCAGTGGAATCCGAGCCTACAACAGCGCTAGGATTGTTTTACATAAGTACCTGTAGTTCTAATACATTACTTTTGCATAAAATTATTGAAGATGCAATCGTTTGATGAACTTAAGATATCTAACCAACTTCGTTATGCTATAACGGATATAGGGTATACCACGCCAACACCCATTCAGTGGCAATCCTTTCCTGTAATTTCATCGGGGAAAGATATGGTGGGTATTGCGCAAACCGGAACAGGAAAGACCTTTGCTTACATGCTGCCTATTTTACAAATGCTGCCATTTTCAAAAGAAAAACATCCAAGAGTATTAATCCTGGTACCTACACGCGAATTGGTGATACAAGTTGTTGAAGAGATAAAGAAATTTAGTGCATATCTTAATAATAGGGTAGTAGGAGTGTACGGTGGCACCAATATAAACACCCAGAAGGCATTGGTAGATGAAGGGCAAGACATTATTGTAGGTACCCCTGGCCGGTTGTACGACTTGGTATTAAGTGGGGCATTGCGATTAAAATCGATTAAAAAGTTAGTGATAGATGAAGTTGATGTGATGCTAGATCTTGGATTTAGGTTTCAGCTTACTAATATTTTCGATTTATTACCGGCCAATCGTCAGAACATTATGTTTTCGGCTACAATGACGGAAGACATCGAAGATATAATCGCTAATTTTTTCACCCTTTCAGAAAAAATTTCAGTTGCTTTAAGCGGTACGCCTTTAGAAAATATAACCCAGAGTAGCTATGCAGTTCCTAACTTTTATACAAAAGCCAATTTACTTATTCACTTGCTTAAGAACGTCGCCACATATAAAAAAGTACTGGTTTTTGTATCCAATAAAAAAAGTGCGGATTTGCTATTTACGGCATTACAAGAATTTTACAATGAAGAAATCTGTGTAATTCACTCCAATAAAACGCAGAACTACCGAATGCGTTCTATTAAGCAGTTCGATGAAGGGGTCAACAGGATTTTAGTCACCACCGATGTGATGGCCCGTGGACTCGATTTAGACGAAATTACCCATGTTATAAACTTCGATACCCCAGGTTTTCCTGAAAATTACATGCACCGTATTGGTCGTACCGGGCGTGCTGAAAAAAAAGGAGAAAGTCTGTTATTTTATACCGAGAAAGAAGTTTCTTCCAAAAATGCTATTGAAACACTGATGAAAATGGAAATTAATGATATTCCATTCCCAGAAGAGGTATTGGTAGCTAGCCAGTTAACACCTGATGAACAACCCAGAGTTATAGAGCCTAATAATCCTCATAAACAACCTGTTGGGGAAGAACGCGGGGCAAGCTTTCATGAAAAATCAGAAAAAAATAGGAAAACAAATGAAGGCGGGTCCTATAAACGCATCATCCAGGCCAAATATAAAAAACCCAAAACTAGAGGGGATAAAAATTATAACAAACGAAAATAACGATGCTTCCATTGGTTTTTGGATGCCAAGTGTACTGGTAATAATTAGACCGAATATGACACGTACGATAGCGTAATTTTGTCCTATGATCAAAAACATTCAAGTAAGGGTACCGTTAAAGGAAGAAGGCCAGGAAGGCGTTCTTATGGGCAAAGCTGCGAAATACCTTGGTATTCCTGAACGCGATTTTACAATTAAAGTACTCCGAAAGTCGATCGATGCCCGTAAACAGACCATTTATTTTAATTATAAGCTGGCTGTTTATATCAAGGAAAAAGCACCAGTGGCTTCTGGCTATACTTTTGATTATAAAGATGTTTCAAAAGCAAAACCCATTCATATCATTGGTTTTGGTCCTGCGGGAATGTGGGCCGCCCTGCGCTGTTTAGAGCTTGGGTTTAAACCTATTGTCCTGGAGCGAGGAAAAAATGTACAACATCGTCGTAGAGATATTAAAGCCATTAACCAGGACCATATTGTAAACGAGGATAGCAACTATTGTTTTGGGGAAGGGGGTGCCGGCACCTATTCCGATGGAAAATTATATACAAGAAGCTTAAAGCGAGGGGACGTAAGGCGTATTTTTGAAAGTCTGGTACACCATGGTGCAACCGAGGAAATTCTTGTTGATGCACACCCGCACATCGGCACCAATAAACTCCCTAAAATCGTTCAGAACATTAGAGAAACCATCCTGCGTTATGGCGGTGAGGTGCACTTTGAAACTAAAGTAATAGATTTAATAATAGACCGTAATAAATTAAATGCCATTGTTTTACATAATGGTAATGAAATGCAAGTCTCCCGTGTAATACTGGCAACTGGCCATTCTGCACGCGACATTTATTACCTCCTTCAAAAAAAGGACATTGCCTTAAAAGCAAAGTCTTTTGCCATGGGCGTACGTGTAGAGCATCCGCAGCAAATTATAGATGCTATTCAATACCATTGCAAAGGTAGGCGTAATGAATTATTGCCGGCTGCAGCATATAGTCTGGTGCACCAGGTGAAGAATCGTGGGGTGTATTCGTTTTGTATGTGCCCGGGAGGTTTTATTGTACCGGCAGCAACAGCTCCCGGAGAAGTGGTTGTAAATGGAATGTCGCCTTCCAAGCGTAACAATCTCTTTGCCAATTCTGGGATTGTGGTAGAGATAAACGTAGAGGAAGATATTCCCAAATACGAAAAACACGGGGTTTTAAAAGGATTGGAATACCAGAAAGATTTAGAACGTTTGGCCTTTACAGCGGGCGGACGAACCCAAACCGCTCCGGCGCAGCGTCTAACAGATTTTGTAGAAGGAAACTTGTCTTCGGACCTAAATCCGACATCGTACCAACCCGGACTCAAATCTGCCCCATTACATTCGCTATTGCCGAGGTTAATTGGTGGTCGTTTGCGTACCGGATTTACCGAGTTCGGAAAAAAAATGAAAGGCTATTACACGGCAGAAGCTAATGTTGTAGGCGTAGAATCACGTACATCATCTCCCGTAAACATTCCCAGAAACGAACGCTTAGAACATCCTGAAATTGAAGGCTTATTTCCTTGTGGGGAAGGTGGGGGGTATGCCGGTGGTATCGTATCCGCTGCCATGGATGGGGAGCGATGTGCAGAGGCCGCGGCTACCGGGTTGTAACATATTTTCCTAACCTACTGTTAACTACACCGTTGACAAACTAAATAACCGTACCTTCGCGCCTTATTAAAAAAAATGACATTTAAAGAACTTGGCATAGCCGACCCCTTACTTAAAGCACTTCAGGCAGAAGGCTACGAAAAACCAACCCCCATACAAGTACAAGCCATTCCCATTCTCCTTAAAGGGAAAGACCTTTTAGGAGTAGCGCAAACGGGGACCGGAAAAACCGCTGCATTCGGAATACCGATACTAAACCATTTGTATACCTCGCAAAACGGGTACCGGGGAAAACGACGTTTAAAAGCCCTCATTGTAACCCCCACACGGGAATTAGCCATACAAATTGGTGAAAGTTTTACCGCGTATGGAAAGTTCACAGGGTTGCGAAACACCGTCATCTTTGGAGGTGTTAAACAAGGGAAGCAAGTAAATGCGTTACGAAGTGGCGTTGATATCCTGGTTGCCACCCCGGGCCGCTTATTAGATCTAATGAACCAGGGGTTTATATCTTTTCGTGACTTAGACTATGTAGTACTAGATGAAGCCGACCAGATGTTAGATATGGGCTTTATTCATGATATTAAAAAGATTATCGCCAAACTACCCCCAAAAAGACAATCGCTTTTCTTTTCTGCCACCATGCCAAAAGATATTGTAGCGCTTTCCAGAAAAATGCTGGGCGATTTTGAGCAGGTAACCATTAAACCACAACAAGCCACTGCGGAGAAGGTAGAACAGGGTGTCTATTTTGTAAGCAAAGGCAATAAGCCAAAATTATTGGTACATCTGTTACAAGGGAGACCTGCCGATTCTGTATTGGTCTTTTCCAGAACAAAACATGGTGCCAATAAAATTGTCAAAAAATTGAGTCAGGCCGATATACGATCCGAGGCCATACACGGCAATAAATCACAAACTGCCAGGCAGAAGGCCTTAGGGAACTTCAAGGACGGCAATCTAAAGGTATTGGTAGCTACGGATATCGCTGCCAGGGGTATTGATGTAGAAGAGCTGTCG
>CBDUCK010000149.1:0-6884 GCA_965365635.1 uncultured Muriicola sp. | reverse complement strand
GAGGTGAATTGTCCTATGCCATGAATTGGTATTATGGCCCCACAGATATTGCTGTATTAAAAGAGTATAAAGAATTAGGCCTTGCAGAATCTATTCCTTACGGATGGGGAATATTTGGTTTTATAAACAAAAATATTTTTACGCCTTTTTATGGATTTTTGAGTTCGTTTCTCCCCTTTGGCCTTGCCATTGTAGTAATGACGATCATAGTTAGGCTATTAATGTCTCCTGTTACTTATAAGTCGTACCTGTCACAAGCTAAAATGAAGGTATTAAAACCTGAAATTTCAGAGCTTACAGAGAAGTACAAAGACAATGCTATGAAGAAGCAGCAAGAGACTATGAAGTTGTATAACAAGGCGGGGGTGAGTCCCATGAGTGGATGTATCCCGGCACTATTACAGCTGCCTATATTTTATGCCTTGTTTATGTTCTTTCCAACGTCTTTTGCGTTACGGCAAAAATCCTTTTTATGGGCGGAAGATTTATCTTCATATGATACAATAGCTGAATTGCCATTTGCAATTCCTTTTTATGGGGATCATGTGAGTCTATTTCCAATTTTAGCATCGGTAGCTATTTTCTTTTATATGATGATGACCACCGGACAAAATATGCAAACGCAGCCAGGGATGCCTAATATGAAATTCATTATGTACCTCTCTCCTTTAATGATGTTGTTCTTCTTCAACAACTACGCGAGTGGTTTGAGTTTGTATTATTTTATTTCGAATCTGATTACCATCTTTATAATGCTTGCCATTAAGAAATTTATTTTGGACGAGGATAAGATTCATGCTCAGATTCAATTGAATAAAGCCAAACCGAAAAAAGAGAATAAGTTTCAGCGCAAAATGAGGGAAATGATGGAGCAGGCAGAAAAACAGAAAAAGAACAAATAATTTCTTTTTGGTGTAGCAGATTTTTCAAACTGTTTATTTAGTGTTTGGTAGTAGTCTTAGGATGTTTGGTGCTTCATACTAAACAGGGTTAGTTAAGCGTTTTTAGTGCATAGATTAAACCTTCTGGATTCCCAGGGGTCTTACTACAGATAGTATCTAACTAAAAAGCGATATATGAAATCCTGGAAACTTATAATTGCTGCCTTTTTATTGGCATTCTTTTTTTATACCCCACATGCAGAAGCACAGGTGGTTAGAAGGAATAAAGTACATGTTGTAAAAAGAAACGGACCTGTAAAAAGAAAAGTACGCAGAAAAAAGAGACGTGTACAACGTAGAACACTTCAAAGACTGCCTGCTAATACAAGGGTTATTCGTTACAGAAATGCCGCATATTATCCTGTTGGGGGCATATATTACGTCGCCAGAAATAAAGCATATGTCAGGGCATTTCCACCCAGAGGGTTTCGTGTACGTACCCTTCCAAGCAGAACAACGCGTTTAATGGTGCGAGGTGTGGCATATTATTATGTTGCCGGTTTGTTCTATCAGAACGCAGCAGATGAATACGAGGTGGTAACACCGCCTGTTGGTGCCGTTGTAAAAGAACTGCCTGAAGATGCAGAAGAATTGAGTTTTGATGGCATCACTACGTACGAGCTCAATGAAACCTTATACAGAGCCATTGAAGACGGGTATGAAGTTATAGAATTGTTAGAGGATCAGGAATAGCATTTTTGATTCTATAATGTGCCGCATAAAAAAAGCTCCCTATAGGTAAGGAGCTTTCTTTTTGATAAGCGGGTTTAGATTGGTAAGATTTGGGATTTCAAAAATGCAATAATAGTTACCCTGAAAAAAAGAATAGTTGTCAAGGCGTCATTTTTGTATGCTAAACAATTTCATTTTGATGTTTGGAAGAATACAATGTACCCTTGGTATTATTTAAAACAAAAAATGGCCGTTAGATAACGGCCATTTTTTTTATAGGATTTAAGATAAAATCAACTACGGTATTAGTTGTTTGTATCTGGAATCATTACTTGATTTAATACATGAATAACTCCGTTGCCTGCCTGTACATCCACAGCTACAATTCCGATACCACTTGTACCACTACCATCAGTTACGTCAGCAATATTTTCTCCGGTTCCTGGAAGATTAATGGTAATGTCATCTCCTTCCAGAGTACCCGCCATTATACCGTCGGTTAAATCACCTGAACGTACGTTAGCGCCTGCAACTACATGATGCAAAAGCACTTGTGTTAGCAGCTCTTCTGCTGGAATAGAAGCTAATGCATCAAAAGCAGCATTCGTAGGAGCAAATACGGTAAAGTCTGGATTTATCATATCGGTATTTCCACCTTCAGTTCTAGATAAGATACTAGCAAAATCAGTATCTGGCGTCAATTCTGTAAGCGCGCTTTCCAATGTTGAGAAGTTAGGATCTGCCACGGCAAACGTTACTACAGTAGGAATGTCTATTACTGCATCAACCGCATGAATCACACCATTGGTAGCAACTATATCTGCAATCGCAACACTACTGCTGCCATTTAAAGTAACACCATCATCAGTATTTATATATATGCTTAAGTTGTCACCATCCGCATTAGCACCGGCAGTGGTACCATACGAGTTGGTTAACCCACCAGAAAAGGCAGCGGCTCCAACAATAACATGGTTAGATAAGATGTTTGCAAGTTCATTTCCGTTAGGATTTGTGAATGCTGCAAAGGCATCATTAACAGGAGCAAATACTGTAAAATCTGTAGTGTCATCCGATAATAATGTCGTGAAAGTTGTATTTCCCCCGTCGGTTAAAGCATCTACTAAAGAGGTGAGGTTAGAATTTGCTACTGCGTGGTCTACAATATTTGGAAGACCAATAACAGCATCAACAATATGGACAACGCCATTGATTGCGTCTATATCTGGAGTCGCAACATTGGAAACACCATTAATTGTTACGCCAGCTGCAGTGTCTATGTAAAGACTTAAATTACTGCCATCAGGACCAGCCGTAGACAAAGAACTCACATACGATGTAGTTAGACTAGTAGATAAAAATTCTCCTACCACAACATGATTTAGAAGTACTTGGGCTAAAACATCCACAGGTACATCTTCTAAAGTTGCAAAGTTGTTATCAGAAAGAAACGTTGCAAAAGCTTCATTAGTTGGTGCAAAAACTGTAAAAGGTCCGTCCGCCTGTAAGGCTGTTACTAAATCAGCACGCTCTAAGGCGGCTACTAAATTACTTAAGTCATCCGTGGCAATAGCTAAATCAACGATGTCGGGATCAGTAGATTCAATTGTTGTTAACGTACCATCATCATCAGAGCAAGAAACTGCGAACAATACAGTGAACGCTGCGAATACTGTAGCGAAAAATTTGGAAGCTGTTTTCATTTTAATTTTTTTTTAGGTTTTACTTATTGTTTAACAAATATCATATAATGATTAAACATAATAAAATAATTATTAAATCATTAACAGTCGCAAATAACTTTATCTAGGTGCTAATAAAGCCTTTTAATAGTAATTTTAATCAATAAAATAAGATACTTGGGAGCCGCATGAAGAATTGTCAACTGGTTAATATTGTTTATGAATAATTAATAAACAATTAACAAAAAAGTATTCCATTTTTAGATGTTTTAACTGCAATTATCATGAATATGCACAGGTTGGAGTATAAAGCAGACTCCACTTAATTTCGTATTTTTGCCGTGAGAAAATAGTAATGAAAAAAGTAGTAGTAGGACTTTCCGGAGGAGTAGACAGCAGTGTTGCTGCTTATCTTTTAAAAGAGCAGGGATATGAAGTCATTGGCCTTTTTATGAAAAACTGGCACGATGATTCTGTGACGATCTCCAAAGAATGCCCCTGGCTCGAAGACAGTAACGATGCCCTAATTGTTGCTGAGAAGTTAGGGATTCCATTTCAGACGGTAGATCTGAGTGCAGACTATAAAGAGCGCATTGTGGATTATATGTTTCGGGAATACAAATTAGGGAGAACCCCTAATCCGGATGTTCTCTGCAATCGGGAAATCAAATTTGATGTTTTTTTGAAGATCGCTTTGCAACTAGGAGCAGATTATGTTGCCACGGGACATTACTGTAGAAAAGGAAGTATTCAAAACCAGGATGGTAGCACAACCTACCAACTCCTGGCCGGAAACGATGGGAATAAGGATCAGTCCTATTTTCTGTGTCAGCTTTCACAGGAACAACTTTCAAAAACATTATTCCCTGTTGGGGAATTAACAAAACCGCAGGTGCGTAAAATTGCTGCCGAAAACAACTTAATCACCGCTGATAAAAAAGATTCTCAGGGTCTTTGTTTTATCGGCAAGGTGCGATTACCCGATTTTCTTCAGCAGCAGTTAAAGCCAAAAGAAGGGGTTATTATAGAGGTGCCTTCGGATGCGGCTCAATACCACGGTGCTCTCCCTTTATTTGAAGACAAGAAAAAAGAACTAGCTTTTTATTCTGAAAAACCAAAGTATGAGGTAGGAGACGGTAAAATTGTAGGGGCACACCAGGGAGCTCATTATTTTACCATTGGACAACGAAAAGGATTAGACGTTGGTGGTACTAAAGAACCGCTGTTTGTTATAGATACCGATGTTAATGAAAATGTGATTTATACAGGACAGGGAAAACAACATCCGGGACTGTATCGAAGGACCTTATTTGTTGGCAATGATGAATTACATTGGGTACGCCCCGATCTCGCATTGCAGACAGACGAATCTTTACCTGTACTGGCACGGATTAGGTACAGACAACCCTTACAAAAAGCAACACTTTATAAAATTGATGGCGGTTTATACGTAGATTTTGAAGAGAAACAAGCAGCCATTACCGAAGGTCAATTTGTGGCGTGGTATCTGGGCGAGGAACTCGTTGGCTCCGGTGTTATTTCCTAATACTGTTTAAAGTACATAAGAACCCTACAGCGTAATTAAGTAGTAGTAGCATTATGAAGAACAGACTTACCGATCTTTTTGGCATTCAATATCCGATTATCCAGGCTGGTATGATCTGGGCCAGTGGATGGCGATTAGCGTCTGCGGTATCCAATGCCGGAGGTTTGGGATTACTGGGCGCTGGTAGCATGTATCCTGAGGTGCTTCGGGAACATATTCTTAAATGCCAGAAGGCCACCACGAAACCTTTCGGGGTAAATGTTCCAATGCTCTATCCGGACATAGATGAGATCATCAGAATAATTATTGAATTGGGGGTGAAAATCGTTTTTACATCAGCCGGGAATCCTGTTACCTGGACGGCACACCTCAAAAAGCATGGAATCACCGTTGTGCATGTAGTAAGTAGCGTAAAATTTGCGCTAAAGGCACAACAAGCTGGTGTAGATGCTGTTGTTGCTGAAGGATTTGAAGCCGGAGGGCATAATGGTAGGGATGAGACTACTACCTTAACTCTAGTTCCTGCGGTAAAAGAAGCTATTCATATTCCTTTAATTGCGGCTGGTGGTATCGCCACAGGCAATGCCATGTTAGCGGTTATGGTATTGGGAGCCGATGGGGTTCAGGTGGGGAGTAGATTTGTGGCTAGCGAAGAAGCTTCTTCCCACCTATTGTTTAAACAAAAAGTGGTAGAAGCCAAAGAGGGAGACACCCAACTCACCCTAAAAGAATTAGCACCGGTACGCATGTTAAAAAATGAGTTTTTTAATGAAGTACAGGAGGCTTACAAAAAGGGCGCTACCGTTGAAGAATTAATAGAATTACTGGGCAAAGCAAGAGCAAAGCGAGGTATGTTTGAAGGGGATTTGGATCAGGGAGAACTAGAAATAGGGCAGGTTTCGGCACTTATCCACGACATAAAACCGGCAGCAACTATCGTCACTGATATGATGAAAGAATTTAAGCGTGCACAGAAGGCAATTTATTTTTAACAACACAAAAAATACTCTAATGCACGTACGCAGAACTTAGTTTAGCCCATCGTTTTAATGCAATAAGAAATTAATGTCGTTCGTCAAGCGTGTTATTTCTTCCTTTTTGGTTCCATCATAAATTCCCCTAATTTGCTTCAGGGTATCCACGAGAATAAAATTTGGCGTATGGATAAAATCCTGTAGGCCCCCATCACCTTCATTTACTACAGCAAAGTAACTTTTACGTGCCAGGTTATAGATATGTCGTTTATTACCTGTAGTAATATTCCATTTAGAGACATCGGCCCCGTGCTTAAGGGCATAATTTTTTAGAACAGGCACGCTATCATAGTCGGGTGTTACTGATAAGGATAGTAATTTTAACCTGTCATCGTCCTTAAAGGTTTCCTGAAGTAGCGCCATATTGTTGCTCATTACAGGACAAATACTGGGGCAACGGGTAAAGAAGAAATCGGTCACATATACAGTGCCTTCATAGTCTGTTTGGGTTATGGTATCACCATTTTGATTTATTAAAGAAAAATCCATAACGCGATGTCCCTCGTCTAATCCGCGAAGGCTAAGGTCTACCAATGCCGGATTCAGATCGGCAGGATTATAAATCGGCGGTTCGTTTTTATCAGTATTCGTTGTCGCCATGAAAAAGACAACGATACTTAGTACAGCAACTATTGCTATTGAAAAAAACAATTTCTTCATATTCCCGAGATGTGTTTATTTGGAATAAACCAACAGTGGTTGTTAAAGCACCGAATTATTAATACTGATATCTGCATCTTTCCAGGCAATATCAAATTCTTGTTTTATTTTATTGGCTTCCATCGTCTTTCCCTGAGCCTTTAAGCTTTGGTATAGACCCATTAATGACCACCCATTTTGTCGGAGTACATCCAGATCTTCATTGTATATTTTTTCGGCCTCTGTATACTTTTCTGCTTTTAATAAAACAGCTCCCAGGTTTTGCCTGGTCGGAATATGCCAGGCAGCAGGTTCTGTGTACGTTAAATTATCTTCTGCAGCAACGGCATTTTTAAGATGGGCAATAGCA
>CBDUCK010000148.1:0-7079 GCA_965365635.1 uncultured Muriicola sp. | reverse complement strand
AGAATGTATCTATTCCATAATCTTCTATATGTTCCTGAACAGCATCTTCCGCATTTTTTTGCATTCTAGAATCGATCGTTGTATAAATCTTGAGTCCGTCTAAATATATGTTCCATTGATCCCGTTCTCCTTCGAGTGCCGGTTTTGGATTTTTCTTTATCCAATTATTCAGGTACCGTTGCAGATACATACGAAAATAGGTGGCCAACCCTTCTCTATGGGATTCGGGACTAAAATTAATATCCATTTTGAGGGATTGCAGGGAATCTTTCTGACTTTCTGTAATATACCCGTACTTTTCCATTTGGCTCAGTACTGTATTTCTTCTATTGAAAACAAGTTCTTCTCTACGAATAGGATTATAATAAGAAGAATTCTTTAGCATCCCAACAAGTACGGCAGATTCCTCCGTTTTAAGTTGCGCAGGTTCCTTTCCAAAATAAATTCTCGAGGCCGATCTAATTCCATCAGCATTATACCCAAAATCATAGATGTTCATATACATGACTATGATCTCTTCTTTGGTATAGCTTCTTTCTAGACGTGTTGCGATCACCCACTCTTTAATTTTTTGGGTTACTGCCTGAAATAAACTTTTAGATCTGACTCCTACAAAAAGTTGCCTGGCCAACTGTTGTGAAATGGTACTGGCGCCTCCTCGCTGTCCTAAAAATAAAAACGCTCGTACCGTTCCTATCCCATCTATCCCGGAATGTTCATAGTAACGCGCATCCTCCGTGGCAACGAGAGCGTTAACCAGGTTTGAAGGCAGATCTTTATAGGCAACCGGTGTTCTGTTGTCGTCCAGATAAAATTTTCCAAGTGTTTCGCCATCGGATGAGATGATCTCGGTAGCTAAATTGGTTTGGGGATTCTCTAATCTGTCAAAGGTTGGCATCTCTCCAAATACGCCCCAGGAGGCAAGTAAAAACACCACTATAACCGAACCTATGCCGGTAAAGAAAAGGATCCAAAACCATTTAATGAATTTGGCGAAGTTGTTGTTCTTTGATTTTTGTTGGGCTTTTGCCATCGTTAGTCTAGCTTTTCAATTTCGACCCCAATATCAGTAATTCCAGGTAGTTCAATAATTCCGTCTGCGGAACCATTCCTTCTCATAGCGTGGCCAATTCGTAATGTATATACGCCATTAACGGGGAAAACGATGTTTTCCTTATACCATAATTTATTTTCTTTTATACTTCCGTATCCTTTTCCCAGCCATTGGCCATTTGGAAGTGCCATTTCGTACTCTAAAGTATCTATAAAAGTTTCTCCATTGGGATATTCAAGTTCTGTAATTAAGAATAAATTACTGTAAGGAAAAGAATTGTCATTTCGAATAGTAACAAACATTTGGAATGATGATATAGAATCTACTTCGGAAATTTGAAAGACTTTAATATCATCTTTGTCCCAGGTGCCCTGGGATATAGGTTGGAATTCTGAATAAATAAGACCTTGTTCACAACTTAGCAAAAGCATGCTGCAGACTACAAGTGGCAGAAGAATTCTATGCATTTTTATTAGTCCGTTTTACGTTCTTTCTTCTTTTATTGTTATTCTTTCTTCGATTAGAATTCTTAGGCCTATCGAAACGGGTAAGACTATCTTGCCCCACAACATTTTCAAAAAGTAATGTTTCCTCCTTTATATTATCAACAGCATATTCCTCTAAACTGGCCACTTTAATTTTCTTTTTGTTCTTTGTAACTATTTCGTGTACCTGCTCTTTACTGAGGGTGTGCCAATTAGCTGGATCTTCTTTATATGAAAACCAGAGTAGCCCTTTAAAAATATCTGTTTTCTGGCAAAATGCCATACCCTTTTCCGTAAAAAGTTTACTGTCTTGAGAGGGGAAATCCTTTAAAGCATCCAGATACATATCTAGTTCATAATTCAGGCAGCACTTAAGTTTTCCGCATTGCCCCGCTAATTTCTGTGGATTTAGAGATAATTGTTGATACCGAGCAGCGGAGGTGCTTACAGATCGGAAATCCGAGAGCCAGGTAGAACAACATAATTCTCTGCCACAAGACCCAATACCTCCCAATCGCTGTGCCTCTTGTCTATATCCTATTTGGCGCATCTCTATTCGGATACCAAAGGCCTTGGCCATATCTTTTATAAGTTGACGAAAATCGATACGTTCTTCTGCTGTGTAGTAAAATGTTGCCTTAGAGCCATCACCCTGAAATTCAACATCTGATATTTTCATTTGGAGCTTTAACAAGATGGCCATTTCTCTGGCCCGTTTCTTTATCTCATCCTCCTTATCGCGGCACTTTTGCCATTTGTCAATATCCTTTTGTGTAGCTTTTCTGTAAATTTTTGGCAGTTCCTCATCATCAGAAGCCACTTTCTTCTTCTTCATCTGTACTTTAACCAACTCACCGGTTAAAGTAACCATCCCAACATCATGACCAGATTTGGCCTGTGTGGCTACTATATCACCTATAGAAAATGAAAGATTTTCCGGACTTCTAAAGAATTCCTTTCTACTATTTTTAAACCGAACTTCCACACAATCAAACGGTTTTTCACCATTTGGAAGAGACATGTTGGAAAGCCAGTCAAATACCGTTAATTTATTACAACCGTCTGTGCCACAAGTACCATTGTTCTTGCATCCCTTAGGTTGTCCATCCTTTCCGGTTGAACAACTGTTACAACCCATATTCTTTTATCTTGATTTGGTCAAAAACCTAGGTTCTTGCCAAAAAGCGTTCATATTATTTACTCAAAGGTAAAGATAGTATTTTTTTAACGCGAAGGAAAGGTGGAGAAAGGTGAAGGTGGGTCCTATTTCTTGAATTTTAATACTTCGGACCGTCCTTTCTTAAAAATCTTATTGCTGACTTCTTTCCCCTTTCTAAGTCTCTTTTGTTGTTCTTGAGGTAATTCATGTACTTCTTTACATGAAGCGCAACAACAATTATTCATTTTTTCAGCGCACCCTTCGCACTGAATAAATAGCAGGTGACAAGCTTCGTTGGCACAGTTTACATGGGTGTCACAAGGAGTGCCACACTGGTGACAGTTAGCTATAACCTCATCTGAAATGCGTTCTCCACGGCGATGATCAAAAACGAAATTTTTGCCTAAAAATTTATTTTCAAGGTTTTTGTTTTTTACCTGTCGTGCGTAGTCTATGATACCTCCTTCTAACTGGTAAACATTTTTAAACCCTTTGTGCTTGTAATAGGCACTTGCTTTTTCACATCGTATACCCCCTGTGCAATACATCACTAACTTTTTGTCCTCCTTAAAGTCTGCCAGATCTCTTTCTATAATATCCAAGGAATCTCTGAAAGTATCCACATCGGGTGTTATGGCGTTTACAAAATGGCCTATTTCGCTTTCATAATGATTGCGCATATCAACCAAAATTGTATCCGGGTCATCAATAAGCTCATTAAATTTTTCTGCTCCTACATGAATTCCCTTATTTGTAACGTCGAATGTTTTGTCATTGAGTCCGTCGGCAACTATTTTTCGACGGACCTTAATTTTGAGCTTAAGAAATGACTTATTATCTTGTTCTATGGCAATATTAAAACGCACGTTTTTCAAAAATGTAATGCTATCTATATGTGCCTTAAATGCTTCAAAATTATCTGCAGGAACAGATAGTTGTGCATTAATGCCCTCATAAGCAATATATATTCTTCCCAGAACATCGAGTTCGCTCCAATGAATAAAAAGATGGTTTCTAAAAATCTGTGGATTTCCTATGTGCGCATATTTATAGAAAGAGATGGTTAGGCGTTCTTTGCCTGCCGCTTCGATAAGCGATTCCCTTTCCTTCGCACTTAATGTATTGTACAGTTGCATGCTATACGATATTAAGTTGAAAGTAAAATTAAAGGTACAAAAATAGTGATTTTAGAGGGATCCCAAATAAAAAAGAGCCTTGATTTACAAGGCTCTCTGCAATCATTTTAACGTAATTTTCTTTTTCACAGAATAACCAACCAGTTAAAACGATTAAATTTTACAAGGTAATTTTAGATAAGATGTGCTTATTTTAAAAAGGTTGCTTTTGCCATTGTTATATGAAAAAAGAAATGGTAATTTAGCTTCCCCTAATTAAAGAATAAGAAGCGATGAGTAATGAAAAAGATGCAAAACTAAAGGCACTTAAATTAACCCTTGATAAACTAGACAAAACCTACGGCAAAGGTGCCGTGATGAAGCTGGGAGATACGGTGGTTGCAGATGTAGAGGTAATTCCTTCTGGTTCATTAGGTCTGGACATTGCCTTAGGGGTTGGCGGCTATCCAAGAGGAAGGGTTGTAGAAATTTATGGGCCAGAGTCTTCAGGTAAGACCACCCTTACGCTTCACGCAATTGCAGGTGCTCAAAAAAATGGTGGAATTGCTGCATTTATTGATGCGGAACACGCGTTTGATCGTTTCTATGCTGAAAAATTGGGTGTAGATATAGATAACCTTATTATATCTCAACCAGATCATGGGGAACAGGCCCTGGAAATTGCCGATAATCTTATCCGTTCCGGAGCAATCGATATTGTTATTATAGATTCTGTAGCGGCGCTTACGCCAAAGAGTGAAATAGAAGGTGAAATGGGGGATTCTAAAATGGGTTTACATGCCCGTTTAATGTCTCAGGCCTTAAGAAAACTAACCGCTTCTATCAGTAAAACACATTGTACGGTAATATTTATTAATCAACTACGTGAAAAGATCGGTGTTATGTTTGGTAACCCCGAGACAACTACGGGGGGTAATGCCCTAAAGTTTTATTCTTCTGTTCGACTAGATATACGCAGGTCCACCCAAATTAAAGATACGGATGGGAATGTTCTTGGAAACAAAACCCGGGTTAAAGTGGTTAAGAACAAAGTAGCTCCTCCATTTAAAATGGCCGAATTTGATATTATGTATGGGGAAGGAATCTCCAAAATTGGTGAAATTCTTGATCTTGGGGTAGAATTTGAGATCATTAAAAAAAGTGGTTCATGGTTTAGTTATGGAGATACTAAATTAGGTCAGGGCAGGGATGCTGTTAAAAGTTTGTTGCAAGATAATCCTGAATTATCGGAAGAATTAGAAGGAAAAATTAAAGATGCTATAGCTGCTCTTAAGTAGACATAGCAATTAGCAGGCAACAGTCCTTTTTCCTCATAAGCAACCCTTCTTGTTTCTTTTCATCTTAGTAGAAACAATTTTGAGATGAGATTAAAGAAATCATTATCTATATTCCTATGTTTTTCGGTCCTGGTACTCAGTTCCTGTAAATTGGAAGATGATCGGTTAAATTTTCGTTTTATTCCTTTACAGATTGTTAGTGCAGAAGTTCCCGATTCTTTTGATTTAAATGAAACCTATCAAATTTACGTTACGTACATCCGACCTAGTACCTGTGTAACCTATGAGGGGTTTGATATTACTGATGCCGGAAGAACAACAAGAAATGTGGTCGCTATTGGTTCAGAGTTTTATGATGAGCCGTGCACGCAGTCTATTGAAGAGAGAGAGACATTCTTTAATTTTATTGTACTCTATGATGATCCGTATCTTTTCAGATTTTGGACAGGTAAAGATGAAAATGGGAATGATCAGTATTTAGAAATAGAGGTTCCCGTAAACCCATGATCTTCATGCTGTTGTAGATCGTAATCCAGTCACCATCGTGAGTCTAAAGAAACTCATTCAAAATTGTAAGAAAGGAGAAAGAAAGGCCCAGGAACAGTTGTATCGTAAATACTCCAATATACTTTTTGGTATATGCCTTAAATACTCCCGTAACAAAACAGAAGCAGAAGATAATCTGCACGATAGCTTCATGATCATATTTGATAAGATAGATCAATTCAAATTTAAGGGATCTTTTGAAGGTTGGATGAAGCGCATTACAGTAAATACCGTACTTCAGAAATATAGAAAGGATCAATATTTAAAACTGGTTACCGAAAATATAGAGGAAGAATCTGAGGTGGAATATGAATATGCAGATATTCAGCTCTCAACACTTCTTCAATATGTTCAGGAACTTCCAACAAAATACCGGCTGACATTTAATTTATATGTTTTAGACGGATATACCCATAAAGAGATAAGTGAACTTCTGGGGACATCTCAGGGGACCTCTAAATCTAATTTGGCCAGAGCAAGAATGATTTTAAGGGAAAAAATTAAAAAGCAAAACATAAACATTGCTTAATTCATAGGTACATGAAAAAGAAAAGCATCGATAAATTATACCAGGAAAGGCTTCAAGATTTTGGACAGATTCCGGATGAACATGTTTGGGAATCTATTGTTGCCTCATTAGACCGCAAGAAAAAAAAGCGGCGATTAATCCCTATTTGGTGGCAAATAGGGGGGGCAGCCGCGGTTGTTGCAATTGTATTCTATTTGTCCTTGTCTTCTGATGACCGATTAGAATTGGGTCCAAAACAAACGGATAAAGAAAACGCATCTTTCCCCGGCCCGGTTGAAGATACGCCTGCAGATATTCCCGTTTTAGAGCTTGTCCCTGAGGAAACTGGTATAGCGTTAACCCCGGTAGCAGATGAAGCTCAAAAGAAGGAAGGTACGCAGGGAGCTTTTAAAGAGGAACCTACTACGCCAATATCTTTAGTAAATGGCTCACAAGAAAATAACCAATTAACAGAAAAGCCAAAAAACAAGATAGAGCTTAACCAGCGTACTACTCTTGCAAAGGATACAGACATTGAAAAAGAACCACTTCCGAAGAAAGAAGAAATACACAACCCTGTTTCCAGCCAAACTACTGAAGACACTCGTTTGGCCTTAGGTGAGATCATTAAAAATACCACCGATAAAGAAACCGAAGCAGTTGTCGCCAATAATCGGGAAGCCAAAAAATCTCTGTTGGAAGAGGTAGAAAAAGAAGCGGTCCTTGCTGAAAACAATAGCTCTAAGTGGGCTATGGGAGCTAGGGTGGCACCGGTATTCTTCAGTTCGTTAGAACAGGGATCCCCTATACATTCGAGTTTTCAAAATAATTCAAAATCTGGGAATATAAATTTTAGCTACGGGATGTCGGTTTCATACGAGATTAGTAAGAAATTGCAGGTACGGTCAGGGATT
>CBDUCK010000147.1:0-7109 GCA_965365635.1 uncultured Muriicola sp. | reverse complement strand
ATTTCTTGATGGACTGGATATCTCCCGGAGACACTATTAGAGTGAAGACTTCAGGGTCAACAGGTAAGCCTAAAGTACTGGTGCTTCAAAAGCAGGCAATGGTAGATTCTGCCCTGGCAACCGGATCGCATTTTGGTTTAATGGAAGGAGATAGTGCGCTATTGTGCTTGCCGGCGAATTATATTGCGGGTAAAATGATGTTTATAAGAGCCATGGTACTGGGATTAGAATTAGACCATGTTGCGCCTGCGTCCTCTCCTTTAGATTATATTAATAAAGACTACGATTTCTGTGCCATGGTGCCTATGCAAATGGAAAAATCGCTCCACAAATTAGGGGCAATTAAGACCCTACTTGTAGGGGGCGCAGCTCTATCCGAGGAATTGAGGAGTAAGGTTCAGGAGACTCAGGCAACTATCTTCGAAACCTATGGGATGACAGAGACCTGTACCCATGTGGCAGCTCGGCAAATAAATAAATTGCCTAATGAGGATAAGGACGCTCTAGTTCCGTTCAAAACCTTGCCGAATGTTACCGTAACCAAGGATGACCGGGACTGTCTAGTTATAAAGGCGCCAAATGTAGTAACGAATGCCATTATAACGAATGATGTTGTAGACATTGTGTCGGAAACTGAATTTCATTGGTTAGGACGTTTTGATAACATCATCAATTCTGGGGGGATCAAATTAGTGCCCGAACAGATAGAGCATAAGATTGCAGGTAGTATAGAAAGCAGATTTTTCCTTACCGGTGTCCCGGATAAGGCGTTAGGGCAAAAATTGGTGCTGATTATTGAAAGTGATAGTCATCAGGAAGGGTTGATTAACAAAGTAAAATCAATTAATACCTTAGAAAAATTTGAGGTGCCCAGAGAGATTATAACAGTTTCAAAGTTTAAGGAGACTGCAGCAGGAAAGGTGTTGCGAACAGAAACCTTAGAAGGTATTTTTTAGCTTTCACAAGAATTCCTTCTTCAATTTTACGAAATACAGCCAGGGATAATTGCCTACGCAGGTGCGATCCCCACAAATAGTTATACACCTTACTTGGGAGCACTGTAACGTGTTTCAATTATTATAAAAAAACAGTAATTTCATTAATAAAAAATACCCGTATGTTTCGATTCTTGTTTTTAGTACTCGTTCTATTGACACAACCAATGTTTGGTCAACAAATTTTATCTGAAAAAGACAGGGCAGTGGTCATAGACGAAGTGTTGTCCGACAGGTTTAACAACCTGCTTCCGTCTCTTATGGATACAGCCAATATAGACATGTGGATCGTAATATCGCGAGAATATAATGAAGATCCGGTTTTGAGAACAATGCTGCCTGCTACCTGGCTTAATGCCAGAAGGCGTACCATCCTCGTTTTTTATAGAAATAAGGAAAAAAATACCATTGAAAAATTGGCAGTGGCCAGGTACGATGTAGGGAAGAACATAACCTCTGCCTGGGATAAAGAAAAGGAACCAGATCAGTGGAAACGATTAATACAGATTATAGAGGAACGAAACCCCTCCAAAATAGGGTTGAATTATTCCAAAGATCACAATATAGCAGACGGTCTCGATAAAACAGATTACGATGCATTTATGGAGTATCTCCCACGGTCGTTTCACTCAAAAGTGGGCACTGCTGAGCAATTGGCGGTTCGTTGGATAGAAACGAGAACCGAGCGCGAAATGATACTATTTACCCAATTAGTTGCTATTACCCATAATATTATCAAAGAGGCATTTTCAGAGGAGGTCATTACCCCGGGGGTTACCACTACCTCAGAGGTGGAATGGTGGATGCGTCAGAAGGTCACCGACTTAGGGTTAGAGACCTGGTTTCATCCTACAGTAGACATACAGCGCACGGAGGAAGAATTAGTAAGTCATTTATATTCATTTTCCGGAAGACCAGATGATATGATTATTTTGCCCGGGGATTTGCTGCACTGCGATTTTGGAATCACCTATTTACGACTCAATACAGATTGCCAGGAATTGGCGTATGTATTGAAACCAACAGAAACTGCACCACCAGAGTATCTTGTTAATGCCTTAAAAATGGGTAACCAGGTTCAGGATCATTTAACTGCCAATATGCAAAAAGGAAGAACAGGTAATGAGATATTAGCCATTGCCCTGAAGGAAGCCAAAGAACAGGGGCTAAGACCTTCTATTTATACACATCCTTTGGGACTTTACGGTCATTCTGCAGGTACTACCATAGGTATGTGGGATTCACAAGGTGGCGTAATGAAAGACGATGGAAAAAACTACCCATTAAATTACAATACGGTGTATGCTATAGAATTGAATACCACCGTGAATATTCCTGAATGGAATAGGGATATCCGAATAATGCTGGAAGAAGCTGGCTATTATGGAAAAGACGGTTTTAGATATGTAAACGGAAGGCAGAAAGAACTTTTGGTAATCCCAAGGGTTCAAAGTCATCAGGGAAATTAAGGGGCATGAAACGAATTATTTCAGTTGGATTTTTATCCTTACTTTTTTTAAGTGTAAGCTCTCAAACAACAGAGCCCCAAAAAACTACTATTTTTTGGGATACATCCGTATCCATGAAGGACAGGGATTTGAAAAAGGATCTGAGTATTCTGGAAAAAATAATTACCAGGACCCCCGACCAGGACGTAAAGGTTGTCTTTTTCAATGTTGCCATCGAGGTTCATGAATACAGTATTCGTAATGGAAACTGGGATGTATTAAAAAAGGACCTTTCTGAGGTTACCTATGACGGTGCCAATGTATACTCTTTAATAAACGATTTAGCAGGAACTGCTAATAATTACTTATTTACGGATGGTAACCGGGTATATGAAAACGATGCTCCTGTCTTACCTAAGAACACCTTCCTGGTTAACAGTTCTCCGAATAGGGACGAGGAATTCCTAAAAAGAACGGCTTTGCTCAATAGGAACAGATTAATGGATTTTGCTGCCATTCTTCCCGAGAACATTGAAAGTTTAAAAAAGAATAAAGCCAGTACTTCCCCCCAAATAAAAGGCAAAGTGTATGTTGACAATACACCTGCTCCGGATGTGACCATTGCCGTGAAAGGAATGCCTGGTGGGGTATTGTCGGGACCTGATGGTAGTTTTAGCATTAATGCCCAACCTACTGATAGCTTGCTAATCACCAGTAGAAGCCATAATACATATAAAATTATTCCGGTAAATGCGAAAGATGTTTTGGCTATTTTTATGGAAGCCAATGTTTTTACCCTAGATGAGGTGGTCCTTGTTGAAAAGAAACAATCTGAGGAAAGTGTGTTGAATACCCCTTATGGTAAGGAAAACAAAGAAAAAATTGGTTTTGCCATCCAATCATTGGAAGATAAGGACATCAATGCTATTCAGACCGATGTTTCCCAATCTGTCATCAATAAGTTTTCCAATGTAACCCTAGGGAACAGAGAGGATCTTAGCAAGGCCACCATGCGATCCAATACTTCTATTTTAGGCAATAATTACAGTTTGGTAGTCATAGATGGGGTGCCTCAGCGTCAATCAGATTCATCTCGCGGAGCTTCTTCCTCCAGCCAAACCAGTTTTGACTATGTCAACCCAGACAATATAGCATCTATTTCTGTTTTAAAGGGATATGCGGCAACTAATAAGTATGGTAGTTTGGGGGCAAATGGAGTAATTTTAATTACCACGAAAAGCGCGGAAGCTGCAAAAAAATCCGGAGCACCAGTGGATCTAGCCAGGCTTACCGACAATGTTTATTCGGAAGAAATGTCAAAATCGAGTGCAAAGCTATCCGGCATTAGAAGTGTGCTAGAAGGGGCATCGTCAGAAGAAGAGGCTTACAAGAAGTATCTTTTACTCCGACAGACAACGGAGACAGACATGAATTTCTTTTTTGAAGCATATGATTTCTTTAAAAAGACTAATAAAGATAGAGCTGCATTAGTCATCTCAACGATCCTTGAATTATTCCCGAATGATATCAAGACCTTTCGTGCAGTTTCTTTTGCTTTTGCAGAAGCCGGCTACCATGATGAGGTGATCCGCGTCAATCAGGAGATCATCGCCTTAAATAACACCAATGTACAGGCCTATTTAGATATAGCACTTGCAAAGCAAGGAAATGGTAATTTTCAGGGTTCGCTTAATGATCTTCTGGCTTTGGAAAATGGAATAAAGTATCCTTTTTTAAATAAATCGGGCATCTCAAAGACCCTAAACAGGGAATTGCGAAACCTTATTTTCCAGCATAATAATGCACTGAACACCTCATCTGTCCCAGCAAGATTATTAAATAATGTGAAATACAATGTACGGCTGCTCTTTGAATGGAGTGATCCTGAAGCCGAATTTAATCTACAGTTTGTAAATCCCCAAAAGCGCTATTTTAATTGGGAACATAACCGACTGGGAAATGCCGAACGAATGAAGGATGAAATTATAAACGGCTATTGCAGTGAAGAATTTGAGTTTTATGGGGAAGGAGTGCAAGGCACCTGGATTCTTAACGCCACCTATCTGGGAAATTTAGAAACAACAAGTTCATCACCTTTAGTACTTAAATGCTCATTCTATCAGAATTTTGGGTATCCAAATCAGACAAAAGAGGAAATATTAGTGCATTTTCAAACACCAAATGAGGTAAAACAATTGAAGACTCTCCAGGTCAACTAGGTATTTTTTTCATTATATTTAAAATTCGCATAGATTTTTTAAGGATAACTTTAACTCATCTAACTAAAAATATTGCTATGAAACAGTTAGTATCGTTTGTAATCTTGTTACTTTTTTCAGTACATGGCTATGCACAGAAAAATTCAATAACCTTAAAAGGAAAGGTTACTCATCTAGAGGCGCCCATTGCCAGGGCGGAGGTGGAATCCCAAAAAACGGGCAATGTTGTCACCACAAATATTGATGGTGATTACGCTATTACTACTATAGTTGGCGATGTAGTAACCTTTTCGTATCCGGGATTGCGAAATATGGAAATTGTTGTGGAAGATGTTACCTCCCATTTAAATATTAATATGAATGCGGTTGTTAATCAGTTAGATGAGGTAGTTGTTGAAAAAACTGTAATTAAAAGTCAGCAACAACTCAGGGGAGAATATCCCACAAACAAGAATTTAATTAATACAGCCTTCGGAATTTTAGATAAAGAAATTACCAGTTTTGCAGTACGAATTATTGATAAATCACAATTGTTATATGGGGGAATTGATCTGGCATCTGCTATTCAGTATCGATTTCCCGGGATACGGGTAGAACGTCTGGCAGCATCTTTTACGAAACCTACGATTTATATAAGAGGGGGAGCCGTTGGGTTTTTCCCCGCAATCTATGATGTAGATGGCATGGTTTTGCAGGAGTTCCCCGACTTCGTTGCCGTTGAAAATGTGGAACGTATTGCGTTACTAAGTGGGCTTGGCTTAGTAACTAAATATGGGGGAAAGGCAAATGGAGGAGTAATCGTTATTAATACAAAAGTAGCAAATACATATAGAGATCCACGTACCGGAGAACCATATGATTTGGCCCGCCTGCGAAATAATATCTACGAAGGGAATGCTATAGGCAAAGAACAAGCAGAAAAGAATGTACCTGAATATTTAAAATCGTTGTATGCAGCTAAATCTGAAAAGGAAGCAATAGAGTTATATCAGGAGCAAGTTAAAACATATAAAAACTCACACTATTACTTATTAGACATTTTTGGATATTTCAACGCTAAATGGAAGAATAAGGAGTTCGCCGATGATATTTTAAAAGAACACTGGCATATGTTTTCTGAAAACCCGGTTGCATTAAAAGCATTGGCTTATTTGTATCAAACCATGGGTGATAATCAAAAGGCCCATGAGCTATTCAAAGAAGTATTTATACTTCGTCCCAATTATGCGCAATCGTATCGGGATTTAGCATTGAGTTACACAGACATTGGCGATTTTAAAAAAGCAGCTTCAATGTATGCCCGGTATGATTTTTTAGTAGGAGAGGCATTTATTGATGCGGAGGATAAGGGATTTACTCCGTTAATAGAGCGCGAATTTAGAAATTTCATTGAATTGCATGGGGCAGAGGTTACAAATACCAGATTATCTAAAGACGAATCACTAACCACAGATTTTAAAGGAACTCGTCTGGTGTTTGAGTGGAATGATAGTGAAGCTGAATTCGATTTACAGTTCGTAAACCCGAAGAATCATTTCTTTACCTGGGAACATAATATGTTTGCCAATGCAGATCGTATTAAAGAAGAAAAAATAAAGGGCTATTCCTGTGAAGAATATCTTATAGATAGTTCTCTTAAAGGAACCTGGCAGGTTAATCTTAAATATTTAGGCAATAAAAACTTAACACCTACCTATCTAAAAGCAACCCTCTACTATAATTATGGAACTACATCGCAAAGAAAAGAAACTAAGGTTTTTAAATTACAATTAAAGAATGTGTATCAGGAATTATTCAAGGTGCAAAACTCTTTATCACTTATCTCGAACTAAATTGCTTACTACATTTTTGCTCCTTCTTGTATGCAGTTTGCAATTGGGATATGGGCAACAAGATTTTAAAGGGCTTATAGTAGATAAAAACACCAATGAACCTATCCCTTTTGTAAATATTGGTATTCTTAATAAAGGGGTTGGGACTGTGAGCGACGAACAAGGCTTGTTTCATTTGGAGTTGGATCCAACGAAAATTAATCTATCCGATACCCTTCAATTCTCCTCCTTGGGGTATGCGTCTATAAGTAAATTAGTAGCTGAACTCCAATTCAGCTACAATTCGTATCCGAAGGTATCCATGGTGCCTCAGGCCGAACTTTTGGAAGAGGTCGTCGTCACCAATGCCGGTTTATATGAAAGTGACGACCAGATAGGGTATGAAAATGGGGGACAAGAGTTTTATGGGTACTGGAAAGACAATATTGCTTTAGGAGGAGAACTTGCAACCAAGATCAAAAGTAAGAAAGGTCTTCGCAAGTTGAATGAGTTTACTTTTGAAGTATTGGGAAGTACCTCAGATAGTGTATTAGTAAGGGTTAACTTTTATAAGCCAGATGTTAAGGAGGGTTTCCCGGGAACAAATCTAAACACCAGTGGAAAGAATATCCTGTA
>CBDUCK010000146.1:0-7118 GCA_965365635.1 uncultured Muriicola sp. | reverse complement strand
CTGAGTCAGACAAAAAAGTAGACATCCCCCAAGAACACCAGGTCATCCTCTTGGAAGAGGAGCAAATCTATAGTCGTGTCAAGGAAGCCGATGGGCTTTTTGGTCATATAGAGAATTCCACTGTGAACCTTATCGTTAAAAACAAGTTTAAGGACAGGTCATTTGATGGTTTTTATCTCTGTGGTCCGGAAGCAATGATACATCTTGTAAAAAATAGCCTTCTGGCCAGTGGCGTTTCAGAAAAGTTGATCCATTTTGAGTTATTCACATCATCTGAAGCCGCAGAAAAAGAAGTCTCTGAAGGTCTTGAGGGAAGTACCCAATTAGAGGTTACCTTAGATGATGAGGTGCACACCTTAACGATGGATCGAAAAAAATTGGTTTTAGACGCCGTTCTGGATGAAGACCTGGATGCCCCCTATTCTTGTCAGGGTGGCGTATGCAGCACGTGCATTGCCAGAGTAACAGAAGGAAAGGCAGAAATGGTAAAGAATCAAATTCTTACCGACAGTGAAATTGAGGAAGGTTTTATCCTTACCTGCCAGGCTCATCCGCTTACACCCACCTTGAAGATAGATTATGATGACGTGTAGCCGATTTGCTTAGAATGGCTAACATCAAAATAATTCAAGGATCCTATTCGGAAAATAATAAGGTCTTTCTGTAATGAATAAAAACAAGATGGGACCAAGCCATTAGACGATTTCGTTGTATGTTTATGGGGAAATTTCTAAAAATGGAAAACCCAAACATGTGTGTTTAAATCTTTTTTAAGGAAATGACATTTTATTCTAACACGAATACATATAACTATGGCAAACAATTATTATGACCCTGCAGATTTAAGAAAATTTGGAAAAATTACCGAATGGAGTGAAACACTGGGGAAGAAATTTTTTGATTACTATAATGCTGTCTTTGAAGAAGGAGCGCTATCCGCTCGTGAAAAATCCTTAATTGCGTTGGCAGTAGCCCACGTGGTTAAGTGTCCGTATTGTATAGACGCCTATACCAAGGATGGGTTGCAACGGGGAATTACCAAAGAAGAGATGATGGAGGCGGTACATGCAGGCGCTGCCATTGAAAGTGGAGCCACCCTGGTACATGGGGTGCAAATGATGAACAAATACAATAAGCTTAGTATGTAAGGAAGTTGATGCTTTATTGACTACAATAGAATTGAATTAAAAAAATGGCTACGAAATCGTTAAAAGCAAGGCATGAAGCCCTGGCGGAAACCAATAACCAATTAGATATTCTAAATGGTGGCATCTTTGAGGAGGGGGAACTTCCCTTTTTTAAGGATAAAATAGCTGAAATTGGTGAATTTCCTTTGCGACCACGGAAATTGGAGATCCTTCAAATAAATGTAGGATATATGTGCAATCAGGTATGTGAACATTGCCATGTAGATGCAGGACCTGACCGAAAAGAAATCATGACTAAAGAGACCATGATGCAGTGCCTGGAGGTAATTCGTAATACTGGTGCTCATACACTCGATCTTACAGGAGGAGCCCCGGAAATGAACCCAAATTTTCGATGGTTTGTAGATGAAGCTTCCAAAGCCGGGATCCAGGACTTCATAGTTAGATCTAACTTAACGATCATCCGTGCCAATAAGAAACATCATGACCTTCCGCAGTTTTTCAAAGAACATAATGTACATGTAGTATCCTCTATGCCTCATTATACACGTGGGAAAACAGACAAGCAACGGGGAGACGGTGTTTTTGATAAATCGATAAAAGCGTTGCAAGAGTTAAACGCCGTGGGATATGGCATGCCCAATAGTCCGCTGCGTCTCGATCTGGTCTACAATCCGTCTGGTGCGTATCTTCCTGGAGACCAGGCAGCCCTTGAACGCGACTTTAAAAAAGCGCTGAAAGAAGATTTTGACATACATTTTCATAACCTTTTTGCCATTACCAACTTGCCTATAGCTCGCTTCTTAGACTATCTAATCGCTTCCGAAAATTATGAGGATTATATGTATTCTCTGGTAGAGGCTTATAATCCGGCGGCCGTTGAAAATGTAATGTGCACCAATACCATCTCCGTTAGCTGGGATGGCTGGCTGTATGATTGTGATTTTAATCAGATGCTGGATCTCAAAGTCGCCAGCAAGGTGAAACATATTAGCGACTATAATGAAGAGTTATTGAATGATCGGAATATCATTATCTCACAACATTGTTATGGTTGTACTGCAGGAGCCGGTAGCAGTTGTCAGGGTAGTGTTGCCTAAAACAGTTATTTATTCTACTAATTTCATAGATGCCACCGGTAAAAAAATCTACTTTTTACCTTTCATCGAGAAATAAAACCGACCAAGTGGTCGGTGTAAGCAGACGAAAACTATACCGTTCGACGGATATCTAACATTTTATCGACTTTTTTTAGTGCTTTACCCTTTTATATTCAGCTTCCATAGGGTTCGGGGGTTCTTTATTATAGACCACAAGGTCTTTTTAACCCAAAACCCAAATCTGATGGACAAGAATCTAAAACGCATGGCTACCATGCACAGAATGCAAACCACAGGGCTCGAATTATTCTATAAGAAAGGATTCTACAATACAAGTGTTGATGATATTCTAAAACAATTGGCTCTATCTAAAGGAGCGTTCTACTATCATTTTGAATCCAAAGAAGATTTCTTTATCAGTATTGTACAGAACCTATTGGTTAGCAAAGTATACAGTATGCTTATTGAGCCCATAGAAGGCAAAGAAGATCCGTTCCGAGCTATTGAGGCCTGTTTTGAGAATGCATTGGAAACAGCAGAGCATAATGAATTAGATTATGGCTTTGTGTTGAGTAATTTCATGACCGAATTTAATGGGCGAAATGAATTGATCTCTAAATATTTAAGAGATATCTATAAAATGTGGGAAGTAAACCTGGTGACTATCCTTCAAAAGGGCAAATCCGATGGTTACATTGCCCGTCATTTAGATAGTGAAGCTATTGCAACCTATTTAATTTCGTCTTACATGGGTATTCGTATGCTTATGGTAGAAGGAAACAGCAAAATGCTTAGCTATCAGTTTAAGCAACAATTAAGACACTATCTTGGATCTATGACTCAAAAAGAGCTGGTTTAAACTAAGATCGATTGGATCTTTTTTACCACCTCTTGGGGGTCTATAGAAGCTATTGCTTGTTCGTAATCTGAAGGAAACTTGTTTCCGTATACCGAAGTGGGTATAAAAGGGAATTGTTCCCGGTTGGCGAGTACGGCATTGGTATCATCTTGACCAAAAGGAGCAAATCCGGCAAAAGGGTGTGTCACACCCCATAATGTAATCGTGGGAACTCCATACATAGCGGCTAAATGAGCGTTGCCACTATCCATAGCAAGCATAAGATCCAGGTTAGACAGAACCAATAGTTCTTCCTGAAAAGAAAATACGCCTACTGCATTTATGCAATTAGTATATATACTGGCAAGTTTTTGCATTTGTTCCTTCTCTGAGGGTCCTCCTCCAAATAAAAATATTTTATACTTATTGGTATTGTTCAATTGTTCCACAACCTTTTCCATCAGGGGTAGTGGGTACATTTTGCTCTTAAATGCAGCAAACGGGGCAATTCCAATATATTTAAAATTCGCATCCTCCAGGTGCTTACTTACTGCATTCGTTAGCGTTCCTTTTTTCTTTATATCCGACGCCTCTAAAAAGATGGGGTATCCCAAGGCCCTGAATACGTCTGCATAGCGTTCATGCGTAGATTTCAAGGGATGAATCTCTTTCTGTTTCCACACAGTTAAAGCCTTTTTTTCCTTTCTGCCTTTATCAATTTGAATTAAAGGAATCCCCGTGTTTTGGAAAAATAATTTCAAGATTTGACTGCGAAGTACGTGATGCAGGTCTGCAATGGCATCAAATTTTAGTTCTTTGAGTTCTTTAGAGAGTCGCCAAAGTCCCAGAATTCCTTTATGCTTTCCTTTCACATCTGCTTCATGTACAGAAACGTTAGAAATGTCTTCAAACAAAGGGCTGAAGAACTTACGGGTTAGTACGGTGATCTTTGTATCGGGGAATTGTCTGGTTAATGCCAATAAAACAGGAACGGTCATCGCCACATCGCCCAGGGCAGATAAACGTATGACCAGGAGGTGACTTGTTTTATTTTTGCCCACGAAGAATAGGGTTTAACTCCTCGTCATTGTACATTTTCATTTGTTTGTAGACCTTCATGTACTTGTTACCGGCCTCAATATCTGCAAGTAGCTGATCTATAGCCATTGAAAGATCTTTCTTCTGTTCTAACAACACCATCAATTTTTTCTGGCAGGTTTCCCTATGGTTTTCCGATGCGTCTTTTCTATTCGCCTCCTCCTTCATATGATAAATCTTAAGTGCCAGAATAGAAAGTCGGTCTATGGCCCAGGCGGGGCTTTCGGTATTTATGGTAGCACCCTCTTTTTTTGTAACAGCATCATATTTCTGTAGAAAATAACTGTCTATATATTCTACTAAATCTGTCCTGTCCTGATTACTGGCATCTATTTTTCTTTTGAGAACCAGCGCTGCTTCGGGTTGTATGTTGGGATCCCGAATGATGTCCTCATAATGCCATTGAACAGTATCTATCCAGTTTTTCCTGTATAACAAATGTGCTATATCGTCATTGGGATATGGGTTTGTAAACTCCTGATCTACAGAATCTTTAATATGATATTTTTCAATACTAGTATTAAAAACATCAAAAGCGGACTTACTAAACATAACAGACATAGTTTTTACAAAGTTATCTTTTATTTGGTTACTACTTCGGTCAACAACAGGATAAATGAAACTGCAATAGATGCTATCAACACTATTTCCTTTATGTTCTTGCGTTTTATCAGTTCCACGTATTTAGCTAAAAAGACCGCCGCCGGAAAAAAAGTTATTAAGAACGGATAATCATCCCCGGAATACTTGAGAAAACAAACCCCCACGCCAAGTGCAAATAAGGTAGCCATTATCCGAAGATTAATTATTCTGCCCAATCCCAATTTTCTTGTTTTTAAGAACACCAGGGCCCCTGTAATTACAATTCCAGCAATAAAAATAAGAAGCTTTAGGCCATCTTCCCATGTTGTCAGCCATGTCGTATCGATAGCGACATTAAATTGATAGTGGTCATTAAAAAAAGTAATGTTACCTACCAAAAAAAGCATCATTAATCCCAGGAGGCCAAACGCAAAAGACCCTACAAATGGTACCAGCCAGTTTTTAATGTTTTTTGGCTCATAAATATAAATTGCGATGAATACCAATGATATAAACAGAATGGCCCAGTCATAAAACAAGCTTGCAACTAAGATCCATAGTGTGGCGTCTAATACCTTTAATTTTATTTCTTTTAAAGACTTTAAGCTAATTAACCGCCGGCTTGCCAGCATAAGGAAAAAGTTCGCGAAAATGGCGTTGTTATCTGTTATTGCCTTTGGAAATATGGTAATTAACAAGGTACACTAAATAATGGAATACGAAGTATCATTGGTGATTTGATTGCGGTTTACTATAAAATTCAGTACCAATATTCCAAATAACAATACCAATAAAACCAGCGTTTGAAGCAGCAACTCATTAGGGCTAAAGACTTTCTGATACAAGGCAGATTGGGCAAACCAATAAAACAGAAACAAAAACCCAATAAGAATTATGTAATTAATTGGTTTTGTTTTTCCAAAAATGCCTGAAATCATCCTAGGTTTTTATATTTTTGTCGCGTAAATATAACCAAGATGAAAGCATTTTTTTACGGTATAGAAGATTTATTCGTCAATGGCCTTTTCTGGCCGTATGATTTTTTCCGCTTCATGGAAAACTGGTGGGCTTCTAATATAGTAAACTGGATATTTGTCCTCATAGGATCAGTTGCTATGATCTATTGGCTATTACAGCTTAAGAAATTTGATGATAACAACGAGGAAGACAAAACTATTACGTCTCACTCTTATCTATAGATCGAACCCAATATCGGTTCGGTAATACATTCCCTCAAAGCATATTTTTTTTACATTGAGATAGGAGGTCGATAAGGCCTCCCTGAAGTCTTCACCATAGGATGTAACTGCCAATACTCTCCCTCCATTGGTTACAATCTTACCCTCTTTTAGTGTGGTCCCTGCATGGAAGACAACAGATTCATCAATAGTACTAAGGCCATGTATCTCCATCCCCTTATCGTAGGCTTCAGGATATCCGCCAGAAACCGTCATTATAGTTGTAGTGCTTCTATCATCAATTTGTATTTCTATTTCATCTAATTTTTGTTGCGCTACTGCTTCAAAGACTTCAACCAAATCGTTCTTCACCCTGGGAATGACCACCTCTGTTTCAGGATCCCCTAATCGCACATTGTATTCTATCACAAAAGGATCGTCTCCCACCTTTATCAGTCCTATAAATACAAAGCCCTGATATGGGATATTGTCTTTCTGAAATCCTTCCATAGTAGGTGCTATGATTCTGTTTTGCACTTTCTCCATAAACACCTTATCTGCAAACGGAACCGGGGATATGGCGCCCATTCCTCCCGTATTTAAACCTGTATCTCCTTCTCCTATGCGCTTATAATCTTTTGCTGTAGGCAGTACTTTATAATTCTTACCATCGGTTAGCACAAAGCAACTAAGTTCTATGCCCTCTAAGAATTCTTCGATTACTACGGTAGTACTGGCATCACCAAATTTGGCATCTACCAGCATCGACTGTAATTCTTTTTTAGCCTCTTTAATATCAGAAAGAATAACCACGCCTTTTCCTGCAGCTAGTCCGTCTGCTTTTAGCACATACGGCGGCTGAAGCGTTTCCAGAAAGGCAAACCCCTCTTGCAGATTATTTGCTGTGAAGCTTTGATACGCGGCTGTAGGAATGTTGTGACGCATCATAAATTGCTTTGCGAACTCTTTACTCCCTTCCAGGGTTGCGGCCTCTTTTTGAGGGCCTATTACGGGGATATGTTGCAGGGTAGAATCGTTTAGAAAGAAATCGTGAATGCCATTTACCAACGGGTCTTCCGGTCCTACCACAACCATTTGAATATTTTTAGCCAGCACCAGCTCTTTTATCCCTTGAAAATCATTTACATTCAATGCTACATTTTCAGCTATTTCG
>CBDUCK010000145.1:0-7140 GCA_965365635.1 uncultured Muriicola sp. | reverse complement strand
AAGTTCTATGATTTTTTCAATATCACCCGAAAGAGGATCTAACGACATTAATTCTGGGATTGGAGCTTGCTTATTTATAAAACTAACCCGCTTCGAATTCGGGATTTTATGAAAGGACCGCCCTACATTTTTATAAAATTTGTAATTGGAATGATTCTTTATATTCGAAACATACAAATCCATTCTATTTTCTACTAGAACAGAAGAAACTATGATCTCTTTTGTAAACCATACATGATACCCCACTTTCAAATCTTTCAAAAGTAACTCTGGTTGGCCGGTATCTATGTCATAAGAGTACAACCTTTGAGTACCGTCGGTATCTAAACGTATTGCTGAAACACGTTTCTCCTGTGGTACTTTTAAGGGGGAAAATTCGCTGCCGTTTGGAGTATCTGAAATCCATAGAATGCGACCCTTGTTTATTGCATAGCTACCAATATCTGTTTGTTCATTCCTGGTAGAAGCGAATAGCACCAAATTATCATTGTAAAAAGAGGGTTGATTATCATAACCATCGTTATTCGATATATTTTTTGGACTGGAAAGACTTATTTTTTCATCTTCAACGGATAGGTCTAACAGAAATACTTCTGTATTGGTCTGTGCCTTAGCAGCAGTAAAGCTAAGAGTTACAACTAAGGCCAGTAATGAATTGAAAAACTTATAGTTTTTCCTCGGTAAATCTTTGTAGTAAGTCGCGTACATTTTTTATGCTATCTAAGTAATACTTTGCTTGTGTTTTTTGTCTTCCTACCTTAACGGTTACTGCGCTTTCCGGCAGTTCTTGGAACATAAATTCATCGGTCCAATCATCGCCTATGGCAAAAACAAAATCATACGAATTGCCTGTATATATTCGCATGGCGGCTCTGCCTTTATTTACATTGCTGCTTTTTACTTCCATTACTTTGTTTCCATTTAAAACACTTAGGTCATCATTTGCAATTAAACTTCTAAGTACAGTTCCTAATTCGGAAGCACGTTTTTGGCCAAAGTCGGGATCGGTATTTCTGTAATGCCATGCCAAGGAGTAATTTTTTTCTTCAACAAAGCTGCCGGGTGTTCTGTCAACAAAAGACTCCAACACGGGAAGTATTTTTTCTATCCAATCTTTTTTGACGTTTTCTAACTTGGTAAACTCTTGCCCTTTTTCTGACAACCACACCCCATGCTCTACGATCATGTTATATTTTTTGGGAAGGAACCATTTTTCAAATGTTTCTTTATCCCTGCCACTTATTATATACATGTCTGTATTTTCTAAGGCTGCAATTTTATCTAACAATTCATACAATTGTGCGTCTGGAGCTGCTTTTTGAGGGTCGTTATGGAAACCTGCCAGGGTACCATCGTAATCTATAAAAAGGAGCCGTCTGTTGGCATCTTTGTACTCTTTTATGATTGTATTGGTAAGATCTATCGAAAGACGCCTTGAAACATATGTTGTGTCTTTATCTTTTTGAAGTGTAAGCGATTTCATAAAGTCGCTGGCCCATTTTTCTACGTTGTATCGTTTCAATCGTTTTTGTAAGATCGAGTTTCTCGAGATCTGTTCTGCCTTAGGCATGTTAATGGCCTGGTAAATCGCATCGGATATTTGCTCGAAGTTATTGGGGTTAATCAACAACGATTCGTTCATTTCATTAGCAGAACCAGCCATTTCACTTAAGATTAACACCCCTGTTTTGTCTGTTCTGGTGGCAACATATTCTTTTGCGACTAAATTCATCCCATCGCGGATTGGAGTTAGCCAGGCAATGTCACAAGAGGTGTACAGGTCTATTAAATTATCAAAAGGCAAGGACCTGTAAAAATACCAAATTGGGGTCCAGTTTACAGTGGCTAGCTCCCCATTAATGCGACCAACAAGTTCGTCGATCTCTCTTTTTAATAGTTGATATTGTGGCACGTTAGACCTCGAAGGAACAGCCAGAATAATTAGCCGGACTTTCTCCTTGTATTGAGGATATTTGTTTAAGAAGTATTCAAAGGCATTTAATCTTTTTGCTATGCCTTTAGAATAATCGAGACGATCTATAGACAAGAGGAATTTAGTATCGGGTGCATCTTCCTTGTGTTTGTTAAGTCTTCTTTGCAAATCAGATTGCTTGTCTTCAGGTTGAGACGCATGTGTCTTCGCAGCAGCATTGAATTTATCGTAATCTATTCCCATGGGAAACGAATCTACTTTCACAACCCTGTCATCATAATAAATATCATTAAAGCTAACCTCCAGACCTAGGATTCTTCTGACAGAACTTAAAAAATGCCGTTCGTAGTCATAGGTGTGAAATCCTATGAGGTCGGACCCCAATAGTCCCTTGAGTACTTCTCCTCTCCAAGGGAGGGTTCTAAATATTTCAAAAGATGGAAAGGGGATATGTAAAAAGAAGCCAATAAGAGTATTGGGACGTTTTTCTTTTACCATTTGAGGTACCAGCATCAGCTGATAGTCGTGAATCCAAATAATGTCATCTTCGCCTGCTTTTTCCAGGATGGCATCTGCAAACTTTTGATTTACCGCACGGTAGGTATTCCAACTGGCGAGTTCAAATTCCGAATATTCAAGAAAATAATGAAAAAGGGGCCATATTGTTCTATTACTAAAGCCATAGTAAAAACCTTCCACTTCATCTTCGGTTAATTTTACTTTAGAAGAACCATGTTTGGCAAGTACCTTATCTATTTCACCCTCCAGAGCCTCCGGAATTTCCTCTTCAGTAAGGCCACTCCACCCAATCCATAGGCTATCACCACCCGAATGAACAGATTTCATTCCTGTTGCCAAACCTCCTACACTTGGTATTGCATGAATAGTTTCATTATCAATTTGCAATTGAATAGGGAGTCGATTTGAGATTATGATAGTTTTGGCCATTAATTGAATGATTTTAGCGTGTTATGTGAGTAATTTATCTAAATTTCGGCAAATTGCAAGGTAAAAGCAATTAATCAGTAATAAATAGCAGAATCTTTACTTATGGACAATTTAGATTACGGAATAATTGGTAATTGCAGGAGTGCAGCGCTAATATCGAAAACAGGATCTATGGATTGGTGTTGTTTACCAGAGTTTGATTCCTCTTCTGTTTTTGCCAAGTTGTTAGATGAACAAATAGGAGGCAGTTTTGAAATAATTGTACAAAAAGAGTATATCATAACGCAACGATATAAAAAGCATACTGCTATTTTAATAACGAGATTTAGCGATGGGGAAGATATTTTTGAATTGCAAGATTTTATGCCCCGCTATCACAAAGACATTTCGAATTATTATGCACCGCCCGAGGTCATTCGTTTTATTAAACATATCTCCGGGAAACCAAAGTTTAGTGTAAAGTATCAACCTAAATTGGAATATGCCTTAGGGGAGACCAAAACATATGTCAAAAAGAATTTTGTAGTAAGTCTTACCGAGGGGGAGAAGTTCGAAACAGTATTTCTTTATACATCCTATAATAAAAATGCTGTATTAGAAGGAAGAGAGATAGAAGTAACAGCGGATGGCTATTTTCTTTTAGGGTACAATGAAAAGATCTTTTTACCTACCACTCGTAAAGTAAACCTTGAGCGCGAAAGAACAAAAGTATACTGGCTTAACTGGAGTAATCAGACCCCTACTTATAAAAAGTATGATTTCGAGATTAACCGCAGTGCTATTACATTAAAACTCCTTACGTACAACAAATCTGGTGCTGTCTTAGCCGCAGCAACTACTTCTTTGCCTGAAACAATAGGGGAAGTTCGGAATTGGGATTATAGATTCTGCTGGATACGAGATGCTTCCATGGTTATTAAGGTAATGACAGATTTGGGTCATAAGAACGTTGCCCGAAGGTACCTTCAATTTATTGTTGATCTTATCCCACATAAAGATGAGAAACTGCAGATCATGTACGGGATCAATAAGGAGAAAAAACTCACCGAAATTACCCTGGATCATTTGAATGGTTATAAAGGTTCTAAACCGGTAAGAGTGGGGAATGCGGCCTATCAACAAAAGCAGAATGATATTTATGGGATACTCATGGACGTTATTTACGAGCAGTTGGCAAAGTTCACTACCGATGTTGGGAATGGCGAAGAGTTATGGGGTATTACAAAGGGAATTGTTTGGATAGTGGCGAAACACTGGCGAGAGGCAGATAAAGGTATCTGGGAATTTAGATCAGAAGACCGTCATTTTACATTTTCAAAAGTATTGTGCTGGGTGGCCATAGATAGAGCAATAAAGGTGGCTAAGATTTTGAGAAAAAATAGAAAGATTGAAAAATGGTCCCTTCTGGAGCAGGAAATTAAAAAGGATATTCATGATAATGCATGGAACAGTGAGGTAAATGCATTTACACAATCGTATGGATCTCCAAACCTTGACGCTTCCGTATTATTGATGGAATCCTATGGTTTTATCGATGCCCGGGATCCAAAATTCGTGAATACCGTCTATGCCATTGAAAGAGATTTGAGCAATGACGGACTCTTATATCGTTATAAGAACGAGGACGATTTTGGCCTTCCATCCTCATCGTTTACGATTTGCACCTTCTGGTTTATCAATAGTCTATTTAAGATTGGAGAAGAAGAAAAAGCCATGAAACTTTTCGATCAATTATTAAGTTATAGTAATCACTTAGGACTATTTAGTGAAGATATAGATTTCAAAACCAAAAGATTATTAGGGAATTTCCCACAAGCCTATTCGCATTTGGCGTTAATTGAATGTGCTATTAATTTTTCGAATAAAGCAACAGAGCAGCAAGTTTTAGATACTATGCAAGAATAAGACTGTTGCCTTTATCTTTAACAAGATCTAGTAATCCTTGAAGGTCATCCAAACTGGTAAATGGATTCATAATGGTCGTACGCAAATACTGCATGTCTTTAATTTTGGTTTGTACTATATAATAGTCCCCTTCTTCCAACAATTGTTGCCGTATTTGGAGATTAATTGCATTTAAACTCTCCTGTGAGTGGTGCGGAAATACAAAGCGGAAACAGACAATATTAGACATGGGTACTACGGCTAATTCTAATTGGGGATCTTTCTGTATTCTTTTTGCAAATTGCTGTCCCAAATCATACAATGTAGTAACGTTTTCCTCAAAAACTTTCTCACCGTAGGTCTTTAGCAAAATAAACCATTGAATACTCATCATGTTTTTGGTGCATTCAAATGTGCGTTTTGCCAGATTATACCAGTCTTCATCTTCCGATTGCTGTAGTAAATAATCTGCTTTTTGACTGAAGGTTGTGTGCGAATGCATTCCATTTTTAAACAAAAGTGCCGTTGTAATTGTTGGCATCAGCATCATTTTATGTCCATCTATCACCACTGAATCCGCCATCTCTATACCTTGTACGGTATACCGATACTTTTTTGAAAAAATTGCTGCCCCACCATGGGCGCCATCTACATGAAACCACAATCCATATTTTTCACAAAAATCCCCTAAATAATCGAGGTCATCATAAACCCCGGTAGCTGTAGAAGGAGCACTACCAACAATAGCGAATATTTGTATACCTGCTTTTTCGGCTTTTTCATAATTTGCTTGCAACAAGGACGTATCTATGGAATAGTCTTTGGTAACCGGTATTTTAATAATTCCTTCTTCCCCTAACCCCATTATTTTAGCTGCCCTGTCTACACAGTAATGTGCTTCTTCTGATACCATAATGCCCAATTGGTTCTTATGGCCTTTCTGGCAGCCAAAAGTGCAGTTAGGTTGGCAAGCGTCCCCCCTGAAGTTAAGATACCCCTGGCGTTCTTATTGTATCCTGCCTTTTCACATAGAAAATCTGTAATAATCCTTTCTATCGCTGTTGGTGCCATACCCATTTCGTAAACGGCCATGCCATTGTTGAGCATGGAACTTACAAGAGCTGCTAATGAAGCAATGGGGGCAGGGGCACACACTTGGTGGCCTATATATTTTGGGTGATGCACATGTGTAGTGTGTCGTAAGATTTCTGGAAAAAAATCAGCAACCTCCCCCTCTTTTAAAAAAGTTAACCAATGTGCCTTTTCATCTTCCGGGAGATTCCAGTTGATGACCTTTGGCGAGGTTTTGTGAATAGTACCTTTTAAATGATCTGCTAATTGATCTATTAATTGGTGACCTTTTCGCCTAAACTCTTCGGACGAATAAACGGTATTTAACAGCGTGTGTTGCATAGTGTAAAATTAATAAGGACCTATGAATATCAACAAAAATACTACCAACCAGAGGCGGAGTTTTTTTCGGGAATTGAATTTAAAACTTCATAGGTCAAAAGGAAAAGAATCGATGCTAATTCGTTAAATTTACAGAACAATTCTAAACAATAAAAAACACCATGAAAATAAAATTAATTTTAGGTTTTGTATTCATCCTTTCCTTAACCTGGTCGTGTAAAGAAAATGCTCCGGATACTGCCACGAAGGAATTGAAAGAACAAACTTTTAGCTATGAAGTTGACCAGTTTGCTGATTTGAAGATTCTCAGGTATCAGGTCCCGGGATTTGAAGAACTTACGTTGAAACAAAAGAAATTAGTTTACTTTTTAACCCAAGCTGGTTTGGCTGGCCGGGATATTATTTGGGATCAGAATTACCGACATAATTTACAGATAAGAAGCGCTTTGGAGCAGATATATTCCTCTTATTCCGGAGACAAGACCACTGAAGAATGGAAGGCATTCGAGGTGTATTTAAAACGGGTTTGGTTTTCCAATGGAATACACCATCATTACTCGAATGACAAGATAGTGCCTGGTTTTTCAGCTGAGTATTTAACTACGCTGCTTCATGAGACCAATACGACCCTTGAAGGGGAACCTTTTGATGTTATTTTTAACGATCAGGACAACAAAAAAGTAAATAAGAAGAAAGGAGTAGATATCGTTGCTTCATCTGCAATTAACTTTTACGATCCTTCCATTACGGATGCTGAGGTGGAAGCCTTTTACGCATCTGCGGATAAGGGCCCGGAAGGGAGACCAATAGAAACCGGATTAAACTCGAAACTTGTTAAGGTAGATGGAAAAATAGTAGAACAGGTATGGAAATCTGGAGGGTTATATGGAGCGGCTATTGATGAGATCATCCAGTGGATGGTCCGCCGCCTTCGGGAACGCGGCTACACGGCGCCGAAATAC
>CBDUCK010000144.1:0-7295 GCA_965365635.1 uncultured Muriicola sp. | reverse complement strand
ACATATATTAATCAGAAGAAGGTCACAAATGGTTATTGGTGTAAACAAATTATTCAATAGATATATTTAAACACATAATATATTGTATTTCAGTATTATAAACAATATCATATAAATTAATACTGTACTCTTTATACACCTATATTTGTTTTTATTTCTAATTTTAATACTAAAATAGCGTTCATATTTATTACAATGGTAAACTCAGAAGAATTTATAATTCGCTTGGAGAAAATCCTGGATTATTATGGTGTGTCTGCCGCAGTATTTGCAGATAAAATTGGGGTGCAGCGCTCTAGTATCTCTCACCTCCTATCTGGTAGAAATAAGCCAAGTTTAGAATTTGTCATGAAAGTGGTACGGGCTTTCCCTGAAGTTGAATGGGAAAGGTGTTTTTCCAGCAAAAAAAGAAACAACCCCTGCTTCTGAACCTAAATTAAAAACAGCATCCATGCATAGCGAATCAAAAAAAGCTATTCAAAGAATTGTTATATTCTACAACGATGGGAGTTTTGAATCATTTGATCACAACAAAACAAAGAATTTCTAAAAGTCTATTGCATCATACTGTTCTAATATCTTCATAATTCATTACTTTGCATACATGAGATATGCGGTTATCCTTTTCTCTTTCATATTTGTTTTAACGGCATCGTGCTATGAGCCACAAAGAGCCTGTAAGGACTATAAAGAAGGGGAATTTAGCTTTACTACTACTATTGATGGAAAGGAAGAAACAACGCTCTTTTCAAGATATAATGGTATAGAAATAGATTATTTTAATGGTAGATCAGACACCTCTTCTATTCGCTGGATCAACGAATGTGAATATGTGGTAAAAAAAATGAACCCGACTTCTATTAATGAAGAAAAAGCAATTCATATGAAAATACTATCAACTACAGATAGTTCATATACATTTGAATATGGGCTGGTAGGCTCAACTAACAAATCGGTTGGAACAGCTATTAAAGTGTTTTGAGTATGTTTGAAATTTTAGCAAGTCCAGATGCCTGGATCGCCTTATTAACGCTTACTTTCTTAGAGATTGTCCTGGGAATAGATAATATTGTTTTTATATCCATTGCAGCCAATAAACTTCCGGAGAAAGACCAAAAAAAAGCTACCAACCTGGGCTTACTCCTTGCGATGGCTCAGCGAATTATCCTGTTGTTTGCTGTATCACTTTTAATTGGGCTAAAAAACCCATTTTATTATGTAGAAACCTCATGGTTTACAGCCGGTATAAGTGGACAAGCCCTTATATTGCTTTTTGGAGGGTTATTCTTATTGTACAAAAGCACTTCCGAAATACACGAAAAAGTTGAGCTGCCAGAACACGATGAGGATGCTATTAAATCGAAAAATATCACGACCCTATCCAATGCCATTATTCAAATCATTATCATCGACTTTATATTTTCTATAGATTCTATCTTAACTGCCGTAGGAATGACAAATGGGATAGGTAAACACCCTAATGATGCCCTTATTCTTATGATCATCGCAGTCGTAATTTCTATAATTATAATGATGGTCTTTGCCAATTCGATCCGCATATTTATAACCAAACACCCTTCTATGCAGTTGCTTGCATTATCTTTTTTAATCTTAATAGGATTTATGCTGATTGCCGAAGCGGCTCATTTAAGTCATGCCAATTTCTTTGGCGCGGAAATAGGAGCCATTCCTAAAGGCTATCTATACTTTGCTATTACGTTCTCGCTGCTCGTGGAGTTCCTGAATATGAAATACAGGAAAAAGGAGGAGATCATTGAAGACATGGAGGAAGAAGAGGAGCAGAAGAAACTCTAAAAATTGTCTGCTCTGATTAATTAGGCCGTGTAAAAACCATCGTCGGATTCTTACGCCGATCTTCCCTAAACTTCTTTTGTTGTTGTTTTACTGTTAGCGTACTGCCGTCATGGCTCCATCCAGGAGGTCCAAAAATGTATTTAAGCTTTTGCCCCCACCTCTTGGTCTTTTTAACGTCTTTCCAGATGTCTTTGAATTCGTGCGTTAAAATTACTACCGGATTATATGAATGTGGTGCATGAATGACGCCGTATTTAACATCTACGTCATCATCTAATTCTTTCCATGTACCAAAGATCTTGTCGAAGATATTTAAGAATCCGCCATGGTTTTTATCGAGGTATTCAACATTCTGTGCATGATGTACCTGATGCATGGTATGTGTGTTAAAAATCTTTTCTATAAACCCTAATTTAGGGACATAGATAGAATGAAGCTGGAACTGCCATAAAGCCTCAATTCCCAAACAAACAACTACCATTTCTGGCGGGAATCCCAAAGCCGGCATCCACATGTAAAATAGCGGCTTGTACAATATAGTAAACCACCCATTTCTGATAGCGGTACCCAAATTAAAATTATCTGACGAATGATGCACTATGTGCGCGGCCCATAATATTCTAATCTCATGATTAGCCCTATGGAACCAGTAATACGTAAAATCATCCGCGAATTGACACAATAACCAAACAAACCAGGCGTATCCAAAAGATTCATATCCCATCACATTTTGACGAATTCCGTCCACCATGGGATTAAAAAATTCGTAGGTGTATTCGAATAAAACAATAGCAAAGACTATTTTAAACAAGGGCCCTATGACGGCAGAACCAATACCCATAAAACCACTGGCAAAAAGATCTTTCCAGTCGTATAACTCATCATCTCCATGAGTTTTACTATAGGTAAGTTCCAGTAAAATGAATGCTATAAAAACAGGTACGCCGTACACCAGGGGGTTAGTGAAATCCATATAAATTTTCTATTGTAAGAATATATTTAAGGCCGAAAGTGCGTCGATATTGGGAGCCTTTATCACAAAAATAGTCCTATTCTGTCAAGAATGCGATTAATTATAAAATATTTATGAAATATTAAGGATCAAAAAAGCGTGATTTGTCCTTCGGTATCTTCATCTTCAGAAGCTGCTGATGGTTTTATTGGAAGTTCGTCTTTTGATGGCGCTACATTCTCTTCATCTACCACCTCAATATCTTTCGCTTCATGCCTCTCTGGTTCCTCAAAGGGCAAAGGGGAAAGTGCATTTATCTCTAACACTTTTTCTTTTGTCAACTGATTACCCATGGCGCTAATTCCCTTTATGCTTATAAAGTCTTCAAGATTTACCGATAAATTCTCTTTTCGATCTTGTCCTCTATTCTTCGCAAAAACAATTTCAGCCATTGGGCGATAATCTGTAAAAACCTTTTCCAAATACGACTTAGGATGCTCAGTTATAATTGTTTCTTCCCTATCCGCATTCTCAATTTTAAATCGCTTCACATAAAACAGTTCCTTTTCTCCTTCCCAATAGATTGCTGTAATTGGTTTATCGGAATTCCATTTTTCCAATACAATCATATCATCATCAAAGCGCATAATAAGGTCTGGAATAGCTGTTTTAACGATTCCTTTCTGATTAATGATCAATAGCCTATCATCACTTGTAAATTCTCCTAACAATTCCCCCCGATCATCCACATTCAGTCGCTGTACGGTGTCATCGAACCATATCTTGCGAGGTTTAAGAGTAGATAGTCCTTTCTCTTTAAGTTCAATTCGTTTTACAGAATATTTAGTAACGATATTTCCCTTAGACGCCCTTCCTTTAATCAGAACATCAGAAAAATCGAGATCCCATTTTAACTTCTTGATACCTGCGGCCTGACGCAGGTTAATAGTTACCACTTCGGCCTCACCATTGGGATTTGCAGTAAAGTATAAAACATCCGAATTTGGTTTACCCGCGGACAAATCGTACAGCTTGTCCCGTGTAATACTGGTAACGTTAAATCGTTTCACATAACTGGCACCGCCCCTGCCATCCTTGTAAATTAGGTTATAGGTGGTTCGCTTGTCTCTTTTCTTAAATACTGCTACATGAATTATGTTTTTTTCAACAAAAGTCTTTGCATCTACCTTGGTAACCATCATTTGACCATTCTTGGTAAAAACAATTATATCATCTATGTCGCTGCAATCTGTTACATATTCATCCCGTTTTAAAGACGTCCCAACAAAACCTTCTTCCCTATTCACAAAAAGTTTTGTGTTTCGGATGACCACTTTAGTAGCTTCTATCTCATCAAAAACACGAATTTCGGATTTGCGCTCCCGTCCTTTCCCATACTTCTTCTTAAGTTCTTTGAAATAATTGACGGCAAAATCAACAAGATGCTCCAAATGATGCTTGGTTTCTGCTATTCTTGCCTCCAACCCATCTATTAACTGTTGTGCTTTATCTATATCGAACTTTGAAATTCTTTTAATACGTATTTCTGTCAACCGGGCAATATCTTCCTCGGTAACTGCTCTTTTCAAATGTTTTATATGCGGCTGCAAGCCCTTATCTATGGCGGATATAACTCCTTCCCAGGTTTCCTCTTCTTCAATATCGCGATAAATCCTGTTTTCAATAAAAATGCGTTCTAAAGAAGCAAAGTGCCACTGTTCTTCTAGTTCTCTGAGTTGCAGTTCTAATTCTAATTTTAATAACTCCACGGTATAGTCTGTAGAACGCTCTAACATCTCCTGTACTCCTATGAACAAGGGTTTGTTATCCTCAATAATACAGCTTAAGGGAGAAATTGACGATTCACATGCGGTAAAGGCATACAAGGCATCAATAGTTTTATCTGGTGATATACCACTGGGCAAATGAATAAGAATTTCTACATCTGCAGCAGTATTATCTTCTATCTTCTTTATCTTGATCTTCCCTTTTTCATTGGCCTTAAGAATAGAGTCTATCAGAGAAGAGGTATTGGTCCCATAAGGAATCTCGTTAATGACCAACGAATTTTTATCTAATTGAGAAATTTTAGCTCGTACACGGACTTTCCCTCCACGCAACCCATCATTATAATTGGTTATATCAATGATCCCCGCCGTCGGGAAATCGGGATACAGTTTAAATCGCTGACCCCTTAAATGTTTTATAGAGGCGTCTATGAGCTCATTAAAGTTATGGGGTAATATTTTGGTAGATAACCCAACAGCAATACCTTCTGCTCCCTGAGCCAATAAAAGTGGGAACTTAACCGGCAGGTTTACAGGTTCTTTTTTACGGCCGTCATAGGAAAATTGCCATTCCGTGATCTTGGGACTAAAAACAACTTCCAGGGCAAATTTGGAGAGGCGTGCTTCAATATACCGCGATGCCGCAGCACGGTCGCCTGTTAATATATTTCCCCAGTTTCCCTGAGTATCTATTAATAGATCTTTTTGGCCTATCTGAACCATGGCGTCCGCAATGCTCGCATCCCCATGGGGATGATATTGCATGGTATGCCCTACTACGTTTGCCACCTTGTTATAGCGACCGTCATCTAGTTCTTTGAGGGAATGCATAATTCTGCGTTGAACCGGTTTAAATCCGTCTTCAATCGCAGGTACTGCTCTTTCCAAAATAACATACGAAGCGTAATCCAGGAACCAATCTTTATACATTCCCGTTACCTTGGTAAGTGTATTCTGTTGTCCTTCCTGGCTTTCGCTACCCTCTAAATTATCTGCTTCATATTCTCCCATAAAGAAAGACTCGTATTTTATTGATTTATAGTTAGTCCTGATCTATTAAATCTACTTCTACTTTAAGGTTTTCTATTATAAATTTTTGCCTGTCGGGAGTATTTTTCCCCATAAAGAATTTCAATAATTCTTCGATAGACATAGCTTTGTCTAGCATCACTGGTTCCAAACGAATATCCTCCCCAATAAAGTGTTTAAACTCGTCCGGAGAAATTTCACCTAACCCTTTAAAACGAGTGATCTCTGGTTTTCCCTTGAGCTTTTCAATTGCATTCTTTTTTTCTTCCGGGCTATAACAATAGATCGTTTCCTTTTTATCTCTTACCCTAAATAATGGGGTTTGCAATATATAGAGATGATTTTCCTTAATTAGTTCCGGGAAAAATTGTAGAAAAAAGGTAATTAACAGTAATCTAATATGCATTCCATCTACATCCGCATCCGTAGCAATAACTATATTATTGTAGCGCAGATCTTCCATAGACTCCTCAATATTTAACGCAGCCTGAAGCAGGTTAAATTCTTCGTTTTCATATACAATTTTTTTAGACATCCCATAAGAATTCAAGGGCTTACCTCGAAGACTAAAAACCGCCTGTGTATTTACATCTCTGGATTTAGTGATAGATCCTGAAGCAGAGTCGCCCTCTGTAATGAAAAGGGTGCTTTCCAAACGCCGCTCACTCTTCATCTTATCCAGATGAATTCTGCAATCTCTCAATTTCTTATTATGCAGACTGGCTTTTTTGGCTCTTTCGCGAGCTAATTTTCGAATTCCTGATAATTCCTTTCGCTCTCGTTCGGCATTTAAGATTTTTCGTTGAATTTTCTCTGCTGTCTCCGGGTTTTTATGCAGGTAATTATCTAATTGCTTTCCGACAAAATCATTGATGTAGGTCCTTACCGTTGGTAATTTACCCCCCATATCTGTAGATCCCAGCTTGGTTTTAGTCTGACTCTCAAATACAGGTTCCATAACTTTAATGGCAATTGCAGAAATAATAGACTTTCGAATATCAGAAGGATCATAATTCTTCCCATAATAGTCTCTTATTGTCCTTACAACAGCTTCCCTGAAAGCAGATTGATGCGTCCCCCCCTGCGTGGTATGCTGTCCATTCACAAAGGAATGGTATTCTTCACTATACTGAGTTCTACTGTGTGTAATAGCTACCTCAATATCATCTCCTCTTAAATGAATAATGGGATATAGCAGATCATCCGGGCTATTATTGTCTTCCAAAAGATCTTTTAAGCCGTTTTCAGAAAAGAACTTTTCCCCGTTAAAAATAATTGTAAGCCCCGGATTCAGATACACATAATTCTTCAGCATCCGCTCTACATACTCATTGCGGTACTTATACTTCTTAAAAATTACTTCGTCTGGTGTAAAGGTTACTTTGGTTCCTCTGCGTCTGGAAGTTTCATCTAATACCTCCTCATGCACCAAATTACCTGCTTCAAATTCTGCTGATTTGGATTTACCGTCCCGGTTAGATTCTACCTTAAAAAAGGAAGAAAGTGCATTTACCGCCTTGGTGCCTACTCCGTTGAGACCTACAGACTTCTTAAAAGCACGGGTATCATATTTTCCGCCAGTGTTCATCTTGGAAACAACGTCTACTAACTTCCCTAGTGGTATTCCTCTTCCATAGTCACGAACTATGACCTTGTCTCCGGGGATGGAAATATCGATCGTCTTTCCTGCACCCATGACAAATTCATCAATA
>CBDUCK010000143.1:0-7320 GCA_965365635.1 uncultured Muriicola sp. | reverse complement strand
AACGCTGAGTTTTATGCAGCTCTTCAAAACCAAAAGAAAGGCAACTTAAATCAAAGCGAAATTCTGAATTTTTCATTTGTGAATTCCCAATTTAGCAGTATATTTGCACCCTCCTAATAAGATCCTCGCGAGATGGGCCTTTAAATAGGGAACTAATAATTAAAAATTAATATACACGCTATGTATGCAATTGTAGAAATAGCAGGGCAGCAATTTAAGGTTGCAAAAGACCAGAAAGTGTATGTTCACCGTTTACAGGAAGAAGAAGGAAAGAAAGTTTCTTTTCACAACGTACTTCTTTTAGAAAATGGTAAGGACATCACTGTTGGCGCCCCGGCTATAGACGGCGCTGCCGTAGAGGCGAAAGTCGTGAAGCACCTGAAAGGTGACAAAGTTATTGTCTTTAAAAAGAAAAGACGAAAAGGGTATCAGAAGAAAAATGGCCATCGCCAGTATTTAACTGAAATCCTTATTGAAGGAATTGTTGCTAAAGGAGCTAAAAAAGCGGCACCTGCAAAAGAGGCAGTAGCAGCTCCGAAGAAAGAAGTTGCAAAACCTAAAGCAGAAGCTAAAAAAGTAGCTCCCAAGGCTACTGAAACAAAGAAAGCGGCACCAAAAAAGGTAACAACTAAGACTGTGGTAGATCTAAGTAAGAATACTGTAGCTGAACTTAAAGAAATGGCAAAGGCAAAAGGAATTGAAGGAATCTCTTCAATGAAAAAAGCCGATTTAATTGCTGCATTAAATAAATAATCCCTGAGATAAACTCAGTTAAAATTTCTGAATTATGGCACATAAAAAAGGTGTAGGTAGTTCCAAAAACGGTAGAGAGTCAGAATCGAAACGCTTAGGTGTTAAGATATTTGGCGGGCAGGCAGCAATTGCAGGCAATATTATCGTAAGACAAAGAGGAACCAGACACAATCCTGGAGAAAATGTATATGCCGGTAAAGATCATACCTTACATGCCAGAGTAGATGGCCTTGTAAAGTTTGAAAAGAAAGCCGGAGGCAGATCGTATGTATCTATTGAGCCATTTGAGGCTTAAGATATAACCGCTGTTAAAAATAAAAAAAGCTCTTGAGAAATCAAGAGCTTTTTTTATTTGCTACACGTAATATTCTAATACCTGTAATAATCTGGTTTAAACGGCCCTTTTTGGGTAACGCCAATATACGAAGCCTGATCTTCCTTTAATTGAGTCAATTCCGCCCCTAAACGCGCCAGGTGTAATTGAGCCACTTTCTCGTCGAGATGTTTTGGGAGCATATATACTTTGTTTTCGTACTTATCGCTATTTTTCCAGAGCTCTATTTGTGCAAGGGTTTGGTTTGTAAAGGAGTTACTCATTACAAAACTAGGATGGCCGGTGGCACATCCCAAATTAACCAAACGACCTTCGGCAAGAATAATAACATCCTTACCATTAATAGTGTATTTATCTACTTGTGGTTTTATTTCATCCTTGGTGGCACCATAGTTTTCATTTAACCAGGCCATATCTATCTCATTATCAAAATGACCAATATTACACACAATGGCTTTGTCTCGTAATGCCATAAAATGTTCAGATCGCATAATGTCTTTATTTCCTGTAGCTGTAATGACGATATCCGCAGTGCCAATTACAGTTTCTAGTTTTTTGACTTCAAATCCGTCCATACAAGCTTGTAAGGCACAAATAGGGTCAATTTCTGTTACCGTAACAATAGATCCTGCGCCTCTGAAAGAAGCAGCTGTTCCTTTGCCAACGTCTCCGTAACCTGCAACCACTACACGTTTTCCGGCTAACATAGTATCTGTTGCTCTGCGAATAGCATCTACCGCACTTTCCTTACAACCGTATTTATTGTCGAATTTAGATTTCGTTACTGAATCGTTTACGTTAATTGCTGGCATAGGAAGTACACCATTTTTAAAACGCTCGTACAATCTGTGTACCCCCGTTGTGGTCTCTTCCGATAAACCTTTGATAGCGCTTGTTAATTCGGGATACTCATCTAAGACCATATTGGTAAGATCCCCTCCATCATCCAGGATCATATTCAAAGGGTTGCGATCCTCTCCGAAAAATAATGTTTGTTCTATACACCAGTTAAATTCCTCTTCATTCATTCCTTTCCAGGCATACACCGGAATACCGGCAGCAGCAATAGCAGCCGCAGCATGGTCTTGTGTAGAGAAAATATTGCACGAACTCCATGTTACTTCGGCACCAAGAGACACAAGTGTTTCAATAAGTACTGCTGTTTGAATGGTCATATGGAGGCATCCGGCAATTCGTGCGCCTTTTAGAGGCTGCTCATTTTTATATTCTTCTCTGAGTGCCATTAACCCTGGCATTTCAGCTTCAGCCAATAAAATCTCTTTTCTTCCCCAATCTGCCAGAGAAAGATCTTTCACTTTATAAGGGACATAAGGCATGGTTTTGGTGCTCATATCTAATTTTATTTTTACTTTCGTTAGCGTGCGGAAAACCGCACTTTTTTTAGACTGCAAAGATAGTGATAACTTAAAAAATCCCATGCCTCTTTACAAAACTATAACAGTAAACCCCAGCATACGGGTCCATATCTGGAAGATAGAGGAAGCAGAAGACGTATTGGCTAAGGACATTGTTTTAACGCCCCATTGCCAGCATCGGATAGATGGTATGAAGTCCGAATTGCACAGGCGTGGCTTTTTAAGTATTCGCCATCTTCTTGCAATTGAAGGCTATACAGATAGTGATCTCTATTATGATTCCTTAGGAAAACCTCATTTAATAGATGGCAATTTTATATCTATTACCCACTCCTACACCTTTACCGGTATCATAGTGAGTGAGGAAGAAGAAGTAGGGATCGATATTGAAAAACAGCGTGAAAAGATATTGAAGATTGCGCATAAATTTACTCCTGTAGAGGAGTACAATTCTGTTAGAAGTCCCAAGGAATTGGCCCGAAAACTTACCGTTGTTTGGGGAGGAAAGGAATCGCTTTATAAAATCAGCTCTAAACCGGGACTCAGTTTCTTAAAGCACATAGACGTCAAAGATTTCTCGTTAGATTCAGGAAGCACCACAGGAACTATCTCGTATGAAGGTGCCATCACTGCCTTTAAGATTAAATTCCTGGAAATGGAAGGATTTACCTGCGCCTATGCCCGAAAGGACGTTATAGGCACGGTTAATTAATAGTATGTTTGCCATAAATACTGCTCATGAATATTTCAGTGGAACTTACATTAACCCCTTTACAAGATTCTTTTGAGAATCCAATAATTTCATTTATTAAGGCATTGCGATCCTCGGGGCTTACCATCATTGAGAATCCCCTTAGCACCCAGGTTTATGGTGATTATGATCAAGTAATGCAATTATTGCAAACCGAATTAAAACAGGCTTTTGAGATGATGGAAAACGGATTGTTATATATGAAAATTGTAAAATCGGATCGCAGCACCTATGAACCCCATTTTTGATTTTTTTCTGGATCCTTACAAGGGTCGTGAAGTATTCGTAATTATCTTAGAAGCTATTGCCTTCTTTTTTGGTATTGCCAGTGTAATCTATGCCAAAAGGGAAAATATTTTGGTATACCCCACCGGGTTAATTGCTACCATCATAACGGTCTACTTGTTCTACATAGATGCACTGTTTGGCGATATGATGATGAATTTCTACTATTCTGTAATGAGCATTTATGGTTGGTGGAACTGGGCCAGAGTAAAAAACAATCATAAAGTAGTCTATATTTCCAGAACCAATACAAAAGAAAAAATTATTGGTTTTGGGTTGTTTTTAGTTACAATGATGGTTACCTATTCGGTATATCAGATATTTGGAACTAGTATAACAACTTCTAATTATATTGATATATTCACTTCGGGAATCTTTTTTACGGCCATGTGGTACATGGCAAATAAAAAATTAGAGAATTGGACCCTCTGGATCTTTGCTGATATCATTACGGTGCCTTTATATGCCTCCAGAGGATGGGGCATGCTTTCCCTTCAATATCTTATATTTACGGTTTTGGCCATACAAGGCTATAGAGCATGGAAAAGAAACTTGAACAGCACCCTTCAGACATCATCAAGGTAGTATTGTATGGCCCAGAATCTACCGGGAAAACTACCCTATCTAAACAACTGGCCGACCATTACAAGACCTTATGGGTGCCAGAATTTGCCCGGGAGTATCTACAAGACAAATGGGATAGGGACCAGAAAACCTGTGAACCTGAGGATTTGCTTCCCATTGCTGAAGGGCAGATGCGACTAGAGAATGAGATGACAAAGGAAGTTCAACAACTCTTAATTTGTGACACCGACCTTTTGGAAACAAAAGTGTATTCCGAAGCTTATTATTTGGGGTATTCGGATCCAATACTGGAAAAGTATGCCCTGCAAAATACATACGACCTTTATTTTCTTACTAATATAGACACCCCCTGGGAGAAAGACGACCTAAGAGACAAACCAGATGAAAGAGAAAAGATGTACTTATATTTTAAGGATACATTAGAAAAGTATCATCGTAATTTTGTTATTTTAAAGGGAGATAAAGAAGCCAGATTTAAAAAGGCGGTATATCACATCGATAAATTACTTAAAAATGATTGAATTTTCCTCCAGGGACTATCAAGAACTTACTGCTAAAGGAATAACGAAAAAGAAGGTTGAGGACCAAATTAAAACTTTTATAGAGGGTATTCCTTATGTGCAATTAGATGCTGCTGCGGTAGTAAATAACGGGATTCTAAAACTTACCTCAGAGAAAGCGGAAAAAATGATTACTGCCTATCGATCTAAAAAAAAGAGATTGTCTATTCTAAAATTTGTTCCTGCCTCTGGTGCGGCCTCCAGGATGTTTAAATCGCTTTTTGGGTTCTTGGAATCGTACAATTCCCAGGAAGAAAGTATGGCTGCATTTTTGGAACGCTCCACCGATAAAGATTTAAAATATTTTTTCGAGAACATAGAGCAGTTTCCGTTTTATGATATGATAAGCGATCGAGTTAAGGAGAGATCAACATCATCCGATGATTTTCTGTTTTTGTTTGTACGGGAGATGCTAGAAGAAAGTTGCCTTAATTACGGTTTTTATCCGAAAGGATTATTGCCATTTCATAACTATCAGGATGCTTTAGTAACCCCTTTTGAAGAACATTTATTTGAAGGTGCTCAGTATGCCAGCGATGGTTTGGTGGCACAATTGCATTTTACGATATCTGAACAACATCAAAATTTATTCCAAAACGAATTAAATCGTATAGAGGAAAGCATATCGAAAGAAACCGAAACCACTTTTAAAATTTCGTATTCATTTCAGAAATCGTCAACAGACACCATTGCAGTTACGCTAGATAATAAACCCTTTAGAAATAATGATAATTCCCTGCTGTTTAGGCCGGGTGGTCATGGCGCGCTTATTGAGAACCTCAATGAGCAAAATGCGGATATCATTTTCATAAAGAATATTGATAATGTCCTTATCCGATCCAAAGCTTCGAAAGTTGCCCGGTATAAAGAACTGTTGGCAGGTGTGCTCTTGAAAATGCAAAAAAAAGTCTTTCGGTATGCCAAGGCAATAGCAGACAATTCATTCACAGGGGAACAGCTGGAAACCATAAAGCAATTTCTGGAAAACGATTTGAATGTACATTTTTCTGATCGGTATGAGGGGTTTACTATTGGGGAACAAATAGAAATTTTAAAAGATAAATTGCATAGACCTATTCGGGTTTGTGGAATGGTAAAGAACGAAGGTGAGCCGGGTGGTGGCCCCTATTGGGTTCGCGACAGAAATGGGAATATTTCCCTTCAAATTGTGGAGTCGGCACAAGTAGACATGGCAAATAAAGGTCAGGTTTCTATTTTTAAAGAGGCCACCCATTTTAACCCGGTAGACCTTGTTTGCGGGGTTAAGGATTATAAAGGAGAGAAGTATAATCTTTTAAACTTTATAGACCCTAAACAAGGATTTATCACCTTAAAAACAAAGGAAGGAAAAGATCTTAAGGCCTTGGAACTTCCGGGATTATGGAATGGTGCCATGGCATATTGGAATACCATATTTGTCGAAGTTCCATCCAGTACTTTTAATCCGGTGAAAACGGTTAACGATCTGCTTAAGCCCGCGCATCGGGTTGAGGAATAGTTTCTTCACTAATTTTATTTCTGCTTTTGGCAGTTAATTCAAGTACGTCCCATTATATTTGTATCATCTCAAGGGGTGCTTTTTATTAATTTTTATAAAAGGCTGAGAGTATACCCACTGAACCTGGGCAGGTAATGCTGCCAAGGAATATAGTGATAAGGGTTTTAATTTCTTTATCACCTAATATGAGAAAGATCCTGAACACGCAAGTTCAATTTCATCTTTCCTCCTGGGTTGCCAAAATATGGCCTGGCAAGCAATTTTAAAACGAAGAATAATAGCCCCCTTTATTCGTAAATAAGACACGAATGAAAAGAATAGCTTTAATTTTTTTAGGCTTGGTGACCGCATATCCATTATACGCTCAGGAACAGAAGGTTAAGGATAGTATAACGTCAAAGCAAATAATCCTGGATGAGGTGTTAGTCTCTGCTATTAGGGTAACAAAGGAATCGCCCGTTACATTTTCCAATCTTACAAAAGAACAATTGAATCCAAGAAATTTGGGTCAGGACATCCCAATTCTGCTGAATTTTTTGCCTTCTGTGGTGACTACTTCAGATGCAGGTGCCGGAGTTGGATATACGGGTATAAGAGTACGGGGTAGTGATGCAACCAGGGTAAACATTACCATTAATGGCATTCCCTACAACGACTCTGAATCTCATGGCACTTTTTGGGTGAATTTACCAGATTTTGCATCGTCTACCGAAAGTATTCAATTACAAAGGGGGGTAGGTACTTCAACCAATGGTGCAGGAGCCTTTGGCGCTAGTTTGAATTTATTGACAGATAATATAGCAACTGAATCATATGGGGAGGTTTCCTCTTCTTTTGGGAGTTTTAATACATTCCGTAATAATGTTAAATTCAGCACAGGATTAATGAATGAAACCATTGAATTTTCGGGACGGCTATCCAGAATTATTTCTGATGGGTATATAGATCGTGCCTCAGCTGCGTTGGACTCTTATTTTCTGCAAGGGGCCTACAGAGATAAAAATACATTAATAAAAGGGTTGCTGTTTGGAGGTCATGAAATTACTTATCAGGCCTATTTTGGGATAGATGCTACTACGCTGGCTATCGATAGAACTTTTAATCCGGCAGGGTTGTATACGGACGAAAATGGAGCAGTTCAATTTACTATAAAAGCCGATGTACAAATTGATTCTATA
>CBDUCK010000142.1:0-7459 GCA_965365635.1 uncultured Muriicola sp. | reverse complement strand
AGGCACTGCTTGCAAAAGGTACACAGGCAGAATTATTTTCCAGAATGTTTAGAAACAGTATATTTATCAACTATACCAAAGCCACCCATATGAAAACGCTACTATGTGCCCTCTTACTAGGACTAACACTACCCCTTTCCGCTCAGAAAAAAGTACTTACCCACGAGGATGTCGAAACCTGGAATACGATTAAGAAACCAACGATCTCCCCAGACGGCACCCATGTAATGTATAGCCTGGAACAGGGAGAGGCAGACCAATTCTTGCACATCAAAGATGCCGCTGGCAAGGCCTTATTTTCATATGACCGCGCCAAAAATGGGGCGTTCACCTATGACTCAAACTTCGCCGTCTTTTCCATAACTGCCTGGAAAGACAGTGTCCTTAACCTAAAACGGCGTAAGGTAAAAAAGAAGGACCTACCTAAAGACTCCCTGGGGATTTACAACCTGAGCACAGGACAGCTCGAAAAGATCGCCAACATTAAGTCGTACAAGATTCCTGAAAAATGGAGTGGATATTTGGCCTATCAGTTAGCCGCTGAATCTGCAAAGAAAGACACCATAAAAGACAGCACGACAAGTAAATCCAAGAAAGAAAAGAAGGAGAAAAAGGTGGGGAAGAAAAATGGATACCATCTTGTGGTAAACAACTTCGCTACAGGGCAGAAAGACACCTTTAAATTTGTTACGGCGTATTCATTTGCCAAAAAAGGGAAACAACTCGTTTGGGCAACCAGCGGAGAAGATCAAGAATCAAATGCTGCCGTGTATGTGCTTAATTTTGAAAAGGCAAAACTTACGAAAGTACATGACGCTAAAAAGGCAACCTATTCTCAGCTTAATTTAAGTGAAACAGGGAAACATCTGGGCTTTGTTGTGGATACAGATACCACCAAGGTACAACTGCGACCCAGAGAACTTTTTCATTGGGAACAAGGTATGGATAAAGCGGAAAAATTAGTCGATGCACAAACTACGGGCAATGATCTAAGGCCTTCTGCAACTGCGGAAGTACACTTTTCTAAGGATGAAACCAAGTTGTATTTTGGACTTGCCAGGCCCCCGGTAATTAAAGATACGTTGCTTACGGAAGAGGAGATTGTGAATGTTGAGGTGTGGACCTATGATGAACCCCGCCTATATACAGTGCAGGAAATGCAACTCAAAAATGATACGGTACAAGCGTATGCTTCCGTGATTCATTTAAATAAAAAGAGGACCCTTACACAACTTGCTGATGATGCCTATCCGGACATTCAGCTCACAGATGAAGGCAATGCATCAATAGCCTTGCTAAGCACCACCAAACCATATGATCTGGAACGACAATGGACAGGGGAGCGCGCACGAGATTATGCGGTAGTGAATACAACCACCGGAGCCCTTAAAAAAGTGCTCACCAAAGTGGCCGGCCGGGTTAGGCTAAGCCCTAAAGGAACCTATGTGTTTGGGTATGATAATGCCGAAAGCACCTGGTTTACCTATCATATAGAAAAAGAACAATATAGGGCACTAACCAAGGGCAATGTCTTTTACGATGAATTGCACGATTCTCCAAGTAATCCATCCCCCTATGGCGTGGCAGGATGGACAAAAGACGACAAGGCATTACTCTTGTATGACCGTTATGACCTATGGAAATTTAATCCTGAGAGTGGTGCTTCAGAACGCCTCACCAAAGGGAGGGAAACCAAAACGGTAGTTCGGTATGTTCAGTTAGATGAAGAAAAAAGGCACATTCCTACTGTAGAAAAAGCAATGCTTACCACCTTTAATGAAATAGACAAAAGCAGTGGATACGCCTCCTATGATTTTAAGACCAATAACTTGCAACCGTTGGTAAGCGGGCCCTACCGATATGGGAGACCCGTGAAAGCTATCTTATCGGAGCAATTGCTGTTTACAAGAGAGTCTTTTACTGAATTTCCGGATCTGCACATGGCCGATCGTGATTTTACATCACAAAAGAAAATCAGTGAGGCAAATCCCCAGCAGAAAGATTTTAATTGGGGAACTATAGAACTTATAAAATGGACCTCCCTGGATGGGGAAGAGCTCACCGGAATGCTGGTAAAACCCGAAGATTTTGATCCGGCAAAAAAGTATCCTATGCTCGTCAATTTTTACGAAAGAAGTACCGATCGTCTTCACCGCCACCGTACACCCGCACATGGCAGGTCTACCATCAATTACAGTTTTTACGCCAGCAGGGGCTACCTTATTTTTAACCCGGATGTGAAGTATCGGATTGGCTATCCGGGAGAAAGCGCATACAATTGTGTGATCCCGGGAGTAACTTCTCTTATTGAAAAGGGTTTTGTGGATAAGGAAAATATTGGAGTACAAGGTCATAGCTGGGGCGGCTACCAGATTGCTTACCTGGTTACCAAGACCGATATCTTTAAGGCCGCCGAGGCTGGGGCGCCGGTTCCTAATATGATTAGTGCTTATGGTGGTATCCGATGGTGGACAGGCCTTAGCAGGCAATTCCAATATGAGCATACTCAGAGCAGGATAGGTGGCACTCCGTGGGAATACCCTACCCGCTATCTCGAAAACTCTCCCATTTTTAATATGGATAAGATTAATACCCCCCTCCTGATTATGCATAATGATGCAGACGGTCATGTGCCGTGGTACCAGGGCATCGAATTTTTTGTTAGCCTTAGACGCCTTGGGAAGCCTTCCTGGTTTCTGAATTATAACGGGGAACCGCACTGGCCCTTAAAAATGCAAAACAGGAAAGATTTTACTATCCGGATGGCACAGTTTTTTGACTATTACTTAAAAGGAGACCTCAAACCGGTTTGGATGGAGCGGGGAGTGCCCGCCATGGAAAAAGGTGTCAATCAGGGATTAGAATTGCTGCAACCCACGGGTCAGAAGTAATGGAAGAGATTTTTAAGACATGTCTCTTTCGATTGAAATAGGTTACAAATTCTGAAAAACTAAGGATTATGCACTATTTTTATATGTCCATTACAAGTTGACAATCTTTAAAATTGTCATCATCAAATTACCGTCAAAATAAACAGTATATATCATGAACAGATTACTAGCTTTAGCGATTTCAGGAGCGCTCTTTTTAACCGTTTCCTGCAATCAGGAAAAAATGATTTCGAGTGTATCTTCCCCGAACGGCACCAATAGTGTTGAGTTTAATCTGTCTGGTGACGGTACGCCCTATTATCTTGTAAAACATACGAACGGCACTGTTATAGATACCTCCTCCCTTGGTTTTGAATTTAAAGAGCAACCTGCATTAAAGAACGGGCTGCAGATCATCACAACCTCCCAAAATACATTAAATGAAACATGGGAAATGCCATGGGGGGAGCAATTGGAAGTTATAAATCACTATAACGAATTGGTGGTGGCGTTAGAGGAAACCGCTGCTCCTAACCGGAAAATAAATATATACTTTAGGGCGTATGATGATGGCGTTGCTTTTAGATATGAGTTCCCCGAGCAAGAAAATTGGTCCGAAGCACTTATAACAGAAGAACACACCCAATTTAATTTAACAGGGGACCATACCACATGGTGGATTCCCGGCGACTGGGACATTTACGAACACCTGTATTCTACCACAAAGTTTACCGAAATTAACGCCAAGGACAAAGCAAACCACGAGAATTTAGCAGCTACCTATATCCCCGAAAATGCAGTTAACACTCCGGTTACGATGAGAACGGAAGACGGGTTGCATTTGAGTTTTCACGAAGCAAGTTTGGTAGATTACTCCGGAATGACCCTTGCAATTAATTCTGAAAACACGTCGATGACAAGTAATTTGGTAGGGTCAGAAAATCGGGATTACAAAGTGAAAAGAGCGTTGCCGTTCCATACGCCCTGGAGGACGATTCAAATTGCCGAAAAAGCAGGGGATCTAATAGCCTCTAAACTGATCGTTAATTTAAACGAACCGAATAAATTAGCAGATATCTCCTGGTTTAAACCAACAAAATATACCGGTATTTGGTGGGAAATGCATCTGGGGAAATCTACCTGGGATTACGGAATGACTCAGGATATGGGCACCTGGACCAATGACGGGAATGTACATGGAAGACATGGCGCAACCACTGAAAACACAAAAGCCTTTATAGATTTTTCAGCAAAGAATAACATTGGAGGGGTATTAGTAGAAGGTTGGAATACCGGATGGGAACATTGGATTGGTTTTGAAGACCGGGAAGGTGTATTCGATTTCGTGACCCCTTATCCCGATTATGATCTTGAAGAAGTGGTGCGTTATGGAAAAGAAAAAGGGGTAGAACTTATTATGCACCATGAAACTTCTGCGGCTACCGAGACTTATGAAAAGCAACAAGATACAGCCTATGCATTAATGAAAAGCTTAGGGATTCATTCGGTAAAAACAGGATACGTAGGTGAAATTCTACCAAAAGGGGAGTATCATCATGGCCAGTATATGGTAAACCATTACAATAATACCGTTATTAAAGCAGCATCTTACCAGGTAGCTATTAATGCACATGAACCAATTAAGGCTACCGGACTGCGTAGAACCTACCCCAACACTATTTCCAGGGAAGGGTTACGGGGTCAGGAATTCAATGCCTGGGCCAGCGACGGCGGAAATCCGCCAGAGCATTTGCCCATCGTTGCCTTTACGCGGATGTTAGCAGGACCTATTGATTTTACACCGGGGATATTCAACATCAAGTTCAATGAGTATAAGAAAAACAATCAGGTGAACACCACCATTGCCCAGCAGCTGGCCCTGTACGTGGTTATATACAGTCCGGTGCAAATGGCAGCCGACCTTATTGAACATTACGAGGGCAACCCGGCATTTCAGTTTATAAAAGACGTAGGCGTAGACTGGCAAGAAACCATAGTTTTAAATGGGGAAATAGGGGATTTTGTGTCTGTTGCAAGAAAAGAACGAAATTCAGAAAAATGGTTTGTTGGCGGTATCACCGATGAAGATCCCAGAGAAATGACTGTTTCTTTTGATTTTCTGAGTGACGACACTACCTATGAGGCTATTATTTATGAAGACACCAAAGAGTCTCATTGGAACGATAATCCAACAGCAATCAACATCAGGACTATGGAGGTAACAAAGCAATCTACTGTATTGTTGCGATTGGCTCCGGGAGGAGGATATGCCATTAGTGTAACACCAAGTAATTAGTTAACTAATATGGCCAATACGCGCTATATGCGCACAGCCATATCGTATTATGTATTGTATGCAAAACTAAAAACGGTGGTAGTGGACTTTTGGTGTTTAGTTTAGAAAATTATAAAGACCAATTACAAATCCGATAGCAATTAACACCAGGATTACCTCAAGGCTTAAATTCAGAACAGAAAGAATAGAATTTAAAAGTCCGTTGTTGTCGTTAGAATTCTTTTCCATAATATATTTTTTTGAAATTTTCTTATTAATAAGATACAAATTCAAGAAGGGCAGCGGTTTCAAATTGTTGTGAAATGGCCAAAATCTGTTGTATAAACGGATTTTGTGTGCATTTAATCGATAATATCCGATATTCGGGTTGTTTACTTTACACGAAATTCCATAGACTAACGTGGTATTTTCTGGCAGTAAGAAGTACGACTTTTCGCTAAAACAGACAGCACTCAATTTGGTATTTTTCTATAGTAAGGCATGTAGGGTTTTAGTATATAACCAAGCAATGTGTAACATTTTTATTTGGGTGTCATCTTTAGATTAAACCGTAACCAATGGAAACCAAAAAGAAAAATCATTTTTTCAGGAAACTCAGCGTATTACTCATTTTAACCAGTCTTACCTTTGCCACTACGTGGCTGCCTTTTATTCGGGGTATTTCGGACGGGGAGTCCTACCAGTGGGGCACCACCCTTTTAGGAGAACTTTTTTATGGCAATGGTACAGGGGGCGACTTCTATTATGTGGCAATTAATATGGTTATATTTTTGGCGCTAATGTATTCGGTGTACTGGATTGGGAAGCGAATCGTCTTCTACCTCCTTTTATTCGTATGGTATGGCAGTATGATCGCCAATTCCTTTTATGAGATTTTTGTTGGCGACGGCTATATGTTTCATGGCGATACCATGAACATACACCTAGACCTTTCCTATGCCATACTGCCATTAATGATCTTATTTGGAGCCTTTGTACTGCATGTGGCCCTGGAGGATCGCAAACATTCCTTTACAGCAAAACGACATAAAAATAACAAACTATGGACACTGCTATTGTTGCTCCCCATTCCCTTGCAGGGCGTGCTTTTTTCTATGGGTGAACCTCATGACATTACCGATAAGATAGGAGTAGTACTAGCGCTGCTGCAGGTAGTTTTCGTCTGGGCAGCCTTTAAGGGGTACGATGTGGTAGAAAAAGAGGGATAGCGCCTGGTAAATCCACCTCACTTAAACGGTTAGTTACGAAGGTTTCAGTTTTGCTATAAGATTAAAAAGACCAGTCTTCGCAGAAGACCGGTCTTTTTTGATTAAAAAAGTAAATAAGGATATTACTTTGTGTTATTTGAAAACGGAAACTACCAGGCTCCCAGTAATAAACGCATACCAGAACCAACAACACTTACTCCCCCGTCGCTCGACCGGAACTCATCCCAGGCTTTTTCTCTGGCACTAAGGGCTGCTCCTGAAAGTAATTTATTGGGCCCGCCAAGAGCTGTCTTAACATCTTTAAACCCGATAATTACCCAACGGTTAAAGGTACCGGCACTCCCAGCTATTGTGGCGCCCATGTTCACTAATACCCCGGGTGGGTTATGTTTGGAATGAAATTTATTGTAGCCTGCGTCAAAGGCTTCTGTGTCGTTCACATTAAGTAAATAGTATCGTTGAGCAGGGTACCGTGTGTCTGTATCCCCGTATATGGCAATGTGTCTCCCCATGGAAGAGCCAGCTCCTTCTGTAATATGCTGGTTTAGGCGGGTTAAGAATAGGGAAAAAGAATCGTTAGGTTCTCCTGTATACATATTCCCTACCGCTTCCTGAGAGCCCAAAAAAACAAGTGAATGGGTTGCCTTATTCCCTTGGTCTTTAAAGTGATTTTCAAAAAGCCTGACAAATACACCTTCGGGTTTGTTCTTTGAGTAATAGTCGTTCACTAAATCGTATACGGTAGCCTGGTCTTGTGGTGCTACCACAAAGTTATACGTGGTATAATAGCTTTCCTGTGCGCTTACTGCAAGCCCAATAAGCAATGCAAATAAAAAAATAATTTTTTTCATAATTGGTTGGTTTTTAGGTTTTAACAACCATAAGATACTAAAAAATAGATAAGAAGTATAGCGTTACCATATTTAAAATTACAGGAGCTGCCCTCAAATCAAATTAGGCAACTATTTGCTACAGACTTTCTTCCGCCATTCTAACAAGTTGCCAGTAGGGGGGTGCATATTTATTCTCTTCCACAAAAGCGGCTATTTTTGCTTTGGTCAGGGATTTGCATTGCTGAAAACGAG
>CBDUCK010000141.1:0-7470 GCA_965365635.1 uncultured Muriicola sp. | reverse complement strand
AAGGGATATGGATGCCGCAATTGCTGAGGGTAATGAAGAAAAAGATGTAAAAAAGGCCTTAAATTCATTGCACGAAGAATTTTTTGAGGAAAATATAAAGCAGCTCAACCTATTTGTACTTGGGGTTGGTAATGTAGGATCTAAATTTATAGCTCAAATAAGAAAACAAAAAAAGTACTTAAAAGAACAGTTGCGATTAAATATTAGAGTAATTGGCATTGCGAATTCCAGAACCATGTATTTTGATGCGCAAGGTATTCCCCTATCAAAATGGGAAGATCTTTTAGCATCAGGAACTAAATCTGCGGCTTCCACCTTTCACCAAACCATCTTGGAATTAAATTTAAGAAACAGTATTCTGGTAGATAATACTGCCAGTGAATCGGTTGCTGCGAGTTATGGAGCTTTTTTAAAACAGAGTATTTCTGTGGTAACCTGCAATAAGATTGCGTGTTCTTCAGATTATAGTCAATACCAACATTTAAAAGAGCTTTCCAAAGAATATGAAGCACCCTTTTTGTTTGAAACTAATGTAGGTGCCGGGCTGCCAATTATAGATACCTTAAAACACCTGATTGCTTCCGGAGATGAAATCATTAAAATTAAAGCAGTACTATCGGGGAGTTTAAATTTTGTATTCAATAATTTTGATGAAAATACTACCTTTTATGAGGTGGTTAAACAAGCTCAGGAAGAAGGATATACAGAACCCGATCCTAAAATAGACCTCAGTGGCATAGATGTGATGCGAAAAATTTTAATCCTTGCACGGGAAAGTGGCTTAGCCCTCGACCTATCTGATATTGAAAACAAATCGTTCTTATCGAAAGAAGCAATGGCCACTGCCAATAATGAAGCATTTTTTAAAGAATTAAAGAATGATGAGGAGCATTTCCAGAAAATGTACACCGATGCTAAAAAAGTGAGCTGCCGTCTCAAATTTGTTGCAACACTAGACAACGGAAAAGCCAGTGTAGGTTTGGAAAAAATACCGGTTGGACACGATTTTTATAATCTGGATGGGAGCGATAATATTGTGCTATTCTACACAAAAAGATATCCAAAACAACCACTTATTATTAAGGGTGCAGGTGCCGGAGCAGATGTTACAGCCTCCGGAATTTTTGCAGATATTATACGCATTGGTAATTTTTAAGAAACCATGACCAAAAACGAACTACGACTATTTTGTCCTGCGACCATTGCCAATATATCTTGCGGCTTCGATGTCCTGGGATTGGCTTTGACGTCTATTGGTGATGAAATGGTTATTCGGAAGGTGACTAGACCCGGTTTAAAAATTACCAAAATTACAGGTCAGGAGCTTCCTCTCGAAGTATCTAAAAATGTTGCCGGTGTTGCCGGTTTGGCCCTATTAAAGGCCCTTAATTCCAATGCAGGATTTGAAATTGAAATCCATAAAAAGATTAAAGCAGGTAGTGGTATTGGAAGCAGTGCCGCAAGTGCGGCAGGAGCGGTTTGGGGCATGAATTCGTTATTGGGCAGCCCGTTGTCTAACTACGAGCTGGTACAATTGGCAATGGAAGGTGAACGGCTTGCCAGTGGCGTTGCACATGCAGATAATGTAGCCCCTGCCATTTATGGGGGATTTACTCTGGTTCGGAGTTATGATCCTCTAGATATCATCAAAATACCTACGCCAACAGAATTAGTTGCTTCTGTGATTCACCCTCAAATTGAAATCAAAACATCAGATTCGAGGAAAATTCTAAAAACGAATATTTCACTGGCAGACGGTATAAAACAATGGGGGAATTTAGGTGGACTTATTGCAGGTCTTTATACAGAAGATTATGATCTTATTGGTAGATCTTTAGTAGATCATATTGTGGAGCCCATACGATCTATTCTGATCCCGGGTTTTGATGATGTTAAAGATGCTGCATTAAAAGCCGGCGCCTTAGGCTGCGGTATCTCCGGATCCGGACCTTCCATATTTGCGCTGAGCAGAGGCAACAGTAGTGCGGAGAAAGTTACAGCAGCCATGGGTTCAGTCTTTAAAAATATTGAACTAGACTATGATCTGTATGTATCAGCTATTAATAAAGAAGGAATTCAAATCATTGGTTAAAACCCAGGTACTTGTGCACAATGAACTATTACAGCCTTAATAAAAAATCCCCAAGAGTCTCTTTTAAAGAGGCCGTTGTGCAGGGTATTGCGCCAGATGGAGGTTTATATTTTCCAGAGAAAATTACTGCATTGCACCCCTCCTTTTTTGAAGAAATATCACAACTCTCTAAGGAAGAAATTGCTTTTGAAGCTATAAAACAATTTGTTTCCGATGAGATTCCGGATGAAAAACTAAAAGAAATTCTGGAAGAAGTACTAGATTTTGATTTTCCTGTGATTCCTCTTTCAGAAAACGTTGGCACTTTAGAGCTCTTTCACGGACCTACCATGGCGTTCAAGGATGTAGGAGCCCGATTCATGGCGCGTTGCTTAGGGTATTTTTTTGAAAACTCAGACAACGAAGTTACTGTTATGGTAGCTACATCTGGTGATACGGGAGGTGCTGTAGCAAATGGGTTTCTTGGGGTTCATGGTGTTACCGTTGTCATCTTGTATCCCAGTGGAAAAGTAAGTGATATCCAGGAGCGCCAACTTACCACCCTGGGGAAAAATATAACTGCACTAGAAGTGCATGGAACTTTTGATGATTGCCAACGTATGGTAAAAAAAGCCTTTGTAGACGAAGAAATTACGGCACAGAGAAGACTTACCTCAGCGAATTCTATTAATGTTGCCCGCTGGTTACCTCAGCTCTTTTATTTTCTTTTCTCGTATAAGGCACTGCAATCTAAAGGAAAAGACCTTGTCTTCTCGGTTCCAAGTGGAAATTTTGGAAATATTTGTGCAGGGATGGTAGCTCAAAAACTGGGCATGCCCGTACATCATTTTATTGCTGCTACCAATGTTAATGATACGGTGCCAAAATATATGGAAACCAAGAAGTATCATCCAAAACCTTCTTCGGCTACCATTTCTAATGCGATGGATGTTGGGGACCCTAGTAATTTTGAGCGAATAATAGCATTATACAATAACAACTTCGAGGAATTACGGAAAAATCTGTCGGCCTATTCTTTTACCGATGAAGAAACCAAAGCCGCCATGCACTACCTTTATATGACCACAGGATATATCGCAGATCCTCATGGAGTGGTTGGTTATCTGGGACTAAAAAAATATCAGGAAGACCATCCGACGGCGTATGGTGTTTTTCTGGAAACAGCCCATCCTGTTAAATTTTTAGATACAGTGGCATCCGTTATTGATAAACAGATCGATTTACCCCCACAAATTGAACGGGTAATGCACAAAGAAAAGCACACTATTAAGATAAACTCTTATGAGGAACTTAAAGAGTTTTTATTGAAAACCTAATTCCATGTTTTTACCTTTTTTACGAAGCATAAATCATTGCTAGCCTCCTTTTGCATATAGTTATTTTCGATACCTTTGCTCAGCCAAAAAGGAAGAAAATAATGAAAACAACAGCTTTGTCACAAACACACCAGGATTTAGGTGCTAAAATGGTCTCTTTTGCGGGTTATTCTATGCCTGTATCCTATGAAGGAGTAAACGCTGAACACGAAACGGTTAGGCAAGGAGTAGGTGTCTTTGATGTATCGCACATGGGAGAGTTTTTGATAGAAGGTCCAAATGCCCTTAATCTAATTCAAAAAGTAACTTCTAATGACGCCGGCAAACTAAGTGTTGGGCAGGCTCAATACAGCTGTTTCCCTAATGAAACAGGAGGTATCGTAGATGATCTTATTGTCTACCGGGTTAAAGACGAGGTGTATCTGCTGGTCGTTAATGCCTCTAATATAGAAAAAGATTGGAACCATATTGCCAAATATAACGATGGTATAGGGGCTGTAATGCGCAATATATCCGAGAAGTATTCATTACTTGCCATACAAGGACCTAAAGCCGTGGAAGCGATGCAATCGTTAACCTCCGTTGATCTTTCCGGTATCAAATTCTACAACTTTGTCGTAGGAGATTTTGCAGGAATAGAACATGTTATAATATCGGCTACAGGCTACACGGGTTCTGGCGGATTTGAGATTTACTGTAAAAATGAGGAAGTAAAACAAGTATGGGATAAGGTTTTTGAGGCCGGTAAGGATTTTGGCATAAAACCAATTGGTCTTGCCGCAAGAGATACACTTAGGTTAGAAATGGGGTATTGTCTCTATGGTAATGATATCACAGATGAAACTTCTCCACTGGAAGCCGGCTTAGGGTGGATCACCAAATTAACAAAAGATGATTTTGTAAATAAAGAAGGGCTCGCTAGGCAAAAAGAAGCAGGAGTAAAAAGAAAATTAATTGCATTTGAAATGCAAGAACGTGGTATTCCCAGACAAGGATATCCTATCTTAAACGACCAAGGTGATGAAATTGGCGTGGTCACCTCAGGTACCATGTCGCCTTCTATGGGTAAAGGTATAGGATTAGGCTATGTTCCGATAGAAAATGCGGCACTTGGAAGCCATCTCAAAATTCAGATAAGAAAAAATTCTGTTGGTGCAACCATAGTGAAATTACCCTTCTATAAAAATCAATGATAGACTTCCAAGGGATTATTGAAGATATTACCCTCAGTATTAAACCTATTGAAGATCGGGGAACTGTTGCCTCCTATATTCCTGAACTGGCTAAAATTAATAAGCATAAGTTTGGGATTCACCTTATAGATTCACAAAATAATAACTACAGCACAGGAGACGCCGAAGAAGCTTTTTCTATACAAAGTATCTCCAAAGTTATTTCCTTAGCCCAAGCCATAGGAATGGTTGGAAACAATTTGTGGAAAAGAGTTTCGGTAGAACCGTCGGGGGATCCGTTTAATCATCTTTCGCTTCTGGAAATGGAAAATGGTATTCCAAGAAATCCGCTGATTAATGCAGGAGCATTGGTTGTTTGTGATATCTTAATAAGCCAATTAAATAATCCAAAAGAAGACTTCCTTTCATTTGTAAGAAACATAGCCAATGAGCCAACCATCAATTACGATGAAAAGGTGGCTGAATCAGAAAAAAGAACTGGTTTTAATAACTATGCAGCCGCCTATTTACTTAAATCATATGGGAATCTTGAAAACGAGGTAGATACGGTATTAGATTTTTACTTCCATCAATGTTCTTTAACAATGTCTTGTAGACAACTTGCAAAACTCTTTTATATCTTCATGAACAAGGGCAAATGCTTAAGAGATAAAAAATACTTGAATATTAATCAGGTAAAACGAATTAATGCTCTGATGCTTACTTGCGGATTTTATGATGAAGCGGGTGAATTTGCCTTCGAAGTAGGCCTCCCCGGAAAAAGTGGTGTGGGTGGAGGAATTGTAGCCCTATTGCCAAACAATTTTTGTGTAGCTACCTGGTCACCTGGTTTAAACCCAAAAGGAAATTCAAAATTGGGAATGTTGGCATTGGAACAATTGACCACTCAAACAGGTTTATCAATATTTTAATCGTTGGAATCAAAAAAAATACTCATTTTAGGAGCTAGTGGGTTTCTTGGAAGCGCCATTTACAAGGAGCTTTGCAACTTCTATGACACCTATGGCACCTACTTTTCCTCTAAAAAGGGGTATAGAAATAATAAGCAGTTTTTGCCTTACGACATGCAAGAGGATGATGTTTTTCAACTCCTGGAAAAAGTGCGTCCTTCGGTCATTATCTCATCCCTGCGAGGGGATTTTTCTGCTCAAATTCAGGCGCATCAGCACATGATTGAATATGTAGCACAAAATAAGTGTAAGATTTATTTTATATCCTCTGCCAATGTTTTTGATGCCTACAGCAAATATCCTTCCTATGAGTACGATAAGACCTTATCTGAAAGTATTTATGGAAGATTAAAAATCAGGATAGAAAACATGCTTCTCAGGTTGCCTAAATCCAAAATGGCCATCTTAAGAGTGCCGATGGTATTTGGGAATGCCTCTCCCCGCATTAAGGAAATGAAGCAGGCCATTTGGAACAATGAACCTATTGAAGTCTTTCCTAACCTCATTATCAATGTTACTACGGATGACAAATTAACGCAGCAAATACATTACCTCATCAATAGAAATAAAAGTGGTATTTATCACTTAGGCAGCAATGACCTTGTACACCACGAAGATTTCATCAGAGAAATAGTAGAACGTGTTGGGAGTTTTAATCCTATCTTTAAACGTGTCTTCACCACGAACGAAGAGCGTTACCTTGCCGTACTTCCAAAAGAACATGTGCTGCCAAAAAATCTTCAGGTAAGCTATCAGGAGATTATAGATCATCACATTCTTGGTTGACCCCGGCATTAGTTGCTCAGGTAAATATCCATACAAAAGTATTCTATTTACGTACCTTTAATGAATTCGCCACAGTAACATCTGCTACTATTAGGGATTAAAATATTATATAAATAATTATAAAATTGCTACGAATTATGGAAAAACTATCTGTTGAAAAAATTGAAGATCGATTAAAGTCATTGGAAGGATGGGAATATGTTAACGACAGTATTGAAACTTCTTTTGAATTTAAAAATTTTAAGGAGGCCTTTACCGTTATGACCCGCATAGCATTCGAATGTGAAGCACAGCAACATCACCCCGATTGGAACAATGTCTACAATTCATTGCATATTCGTTTAAGCACTCATGATGCTAATGGAGTTACTGAGAAGGATTTTAAACTAGCTGAAAGCATCGAAAACATCATTTCAAGTGAATAACCTTCTTTTAGTTTTATTGGCTTGCCGTGCTTTTAAAAATTGTTAAATTTGCCACTGTTCAATAGAAAATAAGTTCATGGGAAGAGCGTTTGAGTTCCGGAAAGCACGTAAAATGAAACGATGGTCTGCCATGTCCAAAGCGTTTACACGAATTGGCAAGGACATCGTTATGGCAGTGAAAGAAGGGGGGGCAGATCCCGATTCCAATTCTCGTTTGCGAGCGGTAATTCAGAATGCCAAGGCTGTAAATATGCCTAAAGATAATATTGAACGAGCCATTAAAAGGGCCTCGGATAAATCCCAGGGCGATTTTAAAGAAGTGCTTTTCGAAGGCTACGCCCCACATGGTATTGCCGTTTTAGTTGAAACTGCCACAGATAACAATACGAGAACAGTAGCGAATGTTCGCAGTTATTTTAACAAGTATAATGGTAGTTTAGGAACATCCGGATCGGTTGAATTTATGTTCGATCATACCTGTAATTTCCGGATAAATGGGGAAGGAATAGATCCGGAAGAGTTGGAACTGGATATGATCGATTTTGGTGCAGAAGAAGTTTTTGCGGATGAAGACGGCATCTTAATCTATGCGCCATTTGAAAGTTTTGGGGCGATACAAAAAGAATTAGAATCTAGAGAGATTGAAATTTTATCTTCGGGTTTTGAACGTATTCCACAGGTCACAAAAGAACTCACCCCGGAGGAAAT
>CBDUCK010000140.1:0-7602 GCA_965365635.1 uncultured Muriicola sp. | reverse complement strand
CAAAATTTGATGCACTTAAGAATCAGTTAGACCCGCATTTTCTTTTTAATAGTCTCAACGTGCTCACCAGTCTAATTGAGGAGGATCCAGAACAGGCTCAGCACTTTACCACAGCACTATCTAAGGTCTACAGATATGTTTTAGAACAGAAGAACAAAGATCTTATTTCAGTAGACGAGGAGTTAGCTTTTGCCAAAACCTATATAAAGCTTCTGAAGATGAGGTTTGAAGATAGTATTGTTTTTGAGATACCAGAAAAATGCAGTGATCCGGAAGCTAAGATTATACCGCTTTCCTTACAATTGTTGTTAGAGAACGCTGTAAAGCATAATGTGGTTACTGCTTCTAAACCCCTGGTCATTAAAGTTTATGAAAAAGATGGGGCCCTGGTAGTTAGTAATAATCTTCAGGTGAAGCAGGTAGTCAAAAAGAGTAGCGGTGTAGGGTTGCGGAATATCCAACAGCGGTATTCTATCTTATCCAATAGGAATGTAAGTATTAATGAAACCGCATCTGAATTTAGTGTTATGCTTCCGATGCTAACAAAACAAATAGGGGTTATGGAAACACAGCAAACATATATTGCAGACAAACGCTATCAAAAAGCAAAAGAACGAGTAGAAGATATTAAAGGATTTTATGGGAATCTCCTGGCATATTGTATTGTCATCCCATTTTTGGCCTGGATTAATTATCGGACAACCGACTTTATTTGGGCCCTTTTTCCTGCAATTGGATGGGGATTTGGGCTGGTAATACATGGAATGGAAGCGTTTGGGTATAGCCCGTTGTGGGGTAAAAGATGGGAAGAGAAAAAGCTTAGGGAATTTATGGAGGACGAAAATTTCTAGAGAATGACATATGGAATACCACAGTATGGAAATCCTCAGATTACAAACTAACAATTCATCCTTGGAATTAGTCAATCGAGTACATAACTTTTTGATAGCTATAATAATAAAAAGATCTTTAAAGCATATTAATTGAAATACCGATAACCATTAAAACACTTGTCATGGAAGATTTAAGTAAAGAAACCAAATATATACGCGCAAAAGATCGTGTAGAAAAAATAAAGAAGTTCTACGGCAATCTAACGTCCTATGTCATAGTTATTGCAGGATTGGCCGTTATCAATTATTGGTCAAATGAGTGGCGATATATGTGGTTTTTATGGGCTGCGTTTGGCTGGGGGATAGGAATTGTTTTTCACGCGATAGGGACATTTAACCTAAATCCGTTTTTTGGGAAGGATTGGGAAGAGCGCAAGATTAGGGAACTGATGAAAGACGATGAACAAAAGAAGCGTTGGGAATAATAATTAATATTAGCAAAATCATGGAAATAATTGATCCAAATAAGGACAAATTAGAACGAGCTAAAAAACAAGTAGAGGAAATGAAAGGCTTCTATATTCATTTAGCTATTTATATCATTATTAATGGGTTTATACTTGTAAATATCTTTATAAGATCTTTGAGTGATGGCGATCGGTTTTGGGGGCTGCATACCTTGTTTACCCCATTTTTCTGGGGGATAGGCCTGGCTTTTCATGCCTCGAAAGTCTTTGGGTATAATCCGTTTTTTGGGAAGAAATGGGAAGAAAGACAGATTAAAAAATATATAGAAAAAGACGAACAAGAAGCTGCTAAATATAAATAGACATGGAAACTAACAGAATACAGTCTTATGAGCTCGCCAAGCGCAGAGTTGCTTGCATTAAATCATTCTACAGACATTTAATAGTCTACATAGTGGTTAATATTGGCTTGTTAGTTGTAAGTATAAGAAATTTAGATATTTACATATACCAGGATGCTATGAGCAACAACGATTTTGAAACCTGGGTTTTTTGGAATGTCTTAGGTGTTCCTATTTTTTGGGGGATAGGATTACTAATACACGCAATAAGAGTCTTTAGCCCAACTAACAGCTTTGTAAAGGAATGGGAAGAGAGGCAACTACAAAGACTTCTAGCAAAAGAGGACGAAAAGGAAAAATATCTTTAACTGCCACTGCTACTTTGCGCCAGAAGGCTTGTGCTAATTTATCTTTATCTTTTGCCAAATTGAAATACGCACCAAATATTGGAATATATAGCATGAACATTTTGATCATAGAAGACGAAAAACCGGCAGCAAGGCGCTTATCTAGGCTGTTGTCAAATATGGGGATGCAAGCTTCTACGATGCTTCATTCTGTTGAAGAATCTATAGACTGGTTTCAAAAGAATAAACACCCCGATTTGATTTTTCTGGATATTCAGTTATCTGACGGACTTTCTTTTGAAATATTTGATGTGCTTGAAATTAATAGTGCCATTATTTTTACCACAGCTTATGATGAATATGCACTGCAGGCATTTAAGTTGAACAGTATTGATTATTTGTTGAAACCAATTGATGAAGATGAATTAGCACAGGCCGTAAAGAAATTTGAGTTGCAAAACAACTCCAAGTCAAAAATTGCATTGGACTTTGAAGACATCAAAAATTTATTAGTGAACCCTCTTGAACGAGAATTCAAAAAGAGATTCACTGTGAGGGTAGGGCAGCATTTGAAAATCATTCATGCAGAAGATGTGGAATGTTTCTATAGTGAAAACAAAGGAACATATGCTGCAACTTCAGAAGGAAGAACCTATCTCCTAGATACTACTTTGGAACAACTTGAAACCGAATTAACCCCAAAAATATTCTTCCGTATAAGTAGAAAATTCTATATCAATATCAATCATATAAAAGACATAATTTCTTACACAAATTCTCGTTTGCAGATTAAGTTAAATCGCTATAATGAACAAGAAATCATTGTAAGTAGGGAGCGAGTTAAAGATTTTAAGTTATGGTTGGAATAAACTAGTATAAATAACTGAAAATAAATTAGATAATACTAAGTATAGATTTTTCTTATAGTAGCTATTTGGGCTGTTCTACTCTTTTTTTTCGATTCTGTTTTCATCAAAAGATGACGGCAGCAAAGCTGGGATCAATTTAATAAAAATTGGCATTAAAACAGCGCCGCCAGGTAATAAAAAAATAGCCAGCGATGGGACACTTTTGAAAATGTCTATGAGTTGATTTTGTATTTTCTTTTTTTCTTCCTGAGTTAAATCCTTGTGGGTAGATTTTGAAATAAGGAATACTAATTCCTTACTTTCAGAAAGTTCTTTTTGAAGCCGTTTACTATTTCTAAGAATTAGTTTGTTTACCAATTTGGACATGCTATCGTAAAATTGCACTGCCATGTTATTGTCTTTTAAAAAAGAAATACTACCAACATTTTTTTCAAAAAAATGGGCAATATCTTTTAATGAGATGGAAATGTCTTCTTTAGTAAAACCCATGTCACTGCCGAGGCCAAAAATAAATTCTGACTCTTGATAATCTAGCGAATGATCTTCCCAGACAGTAAGACTTGCCACATCCAAAAAATATTGATTTTCCCAGGTAGACATATTGGTCTTTAGTAGATTTCGATACGAACCGTCGAACTTTTCGTCCTTCTCATGAATAAAGCTCAGGGATGCAGCAAAAAGCTGCGCCAACTTAGCATCCATTTTATTCCCTTCTTTCGCATTAAGGGCATGGTAGGCAATATTAATGGTTAAGTACTCTAGGGTTTGAGCGTGCTCGCGTACACCGGCACCTTTTCTGAGATAGTGCTTAAAAGTTAATACATCTATGAACAGCAGAGAATTTGTAATGGCACTGTTAAATGTTCTGCTAATAACATTATCACCCAGAAATACCCTTGAGTTTATAAGTTTTTCTAACTGAGCAGATGTTTTATTACCTGCCAGGATCTTTTCTAGAAAAGAGATTTGACTTATATTAAGATCTTGATAGAACTGAAAAATAGTGTTCAAAAACGCTTCAAAATCAGCCGTGTCCTTTTCTAGTCTAAAAGTAAAATACAGAGCTGAAAGTAAATTGATCTTTGCCTTTTCATCCTCGGATAGCGCGTGTTCTACGGATATAAATGCCGGTATTTCAACGTTCATGCCATATACAAAGCCAGCGTTTTTTAAATTTTGATAAAGGGCATGGAAGTCTCCGTATGCATCCAAATTATCTTTAACTACATCACCAAATTTATTAATCCAACCAGCTCCAGAAGGGTTCATTTATTGCTTTATTGATATATCAAAGTAAGTCAAAATTTATCTTTTATCTTCAAATACGATTAGCATTAAACTAAGAAATCTTGTTTTTGTTGTTTCCGTAGAGAGCATACATTCGATTCTAAAAGGTTATTACATCGAATATATTTCTAAATATTAGGAAACTTTAGACGAAATGTATAGTTTTATAGATTAAGTGCAAGTTTTTATAATGCCCCAAGTATTACAAAAGCTTTATGATTAATTAGAATTGCATATTTAATCAACCCAAAAACCTACAGTATGGAATACTTTCTATTCGTCAGTTGGACCATTTCAATGATTTTTGTTTTTTTAAAAATTTGGATGGCCAATCGTTCTTTACAAGACGCTTTGCGAAAATAGGGTCCCTAGTACAGATTCAAAGGAATAAAAATAGATCTGCTATTTTTTTGAACCTGCGTAAGCGGAATAAAAAAAGCTGCCAAAAGGCAGCTTTCAATAGCATTGTATTTGTAACTTCTTATTCGATGATGCCTGTACAGCTAATTCGTCCACCTGCCGCTCCACTAGGCTGAGAGGTAAAATCATCCATTCCCTGATGAACAATAACGGCTTTCCCAACAATATTTTTGGTAGCATCATCACATCCAATACACCATAGGTCTGTTGAAAATTCTACCATGGCATTACCGTCCGCGTCTGCTGTAAAATTACCAATGTCTCCTCTGTGATAGCCTGTGTCATCACCCCATTTGCCATGCGCTTCGGCGGTTGGATTCCAATGTCCACCCGAAGAAGTTCCATCTGTGGCAGAACAATCCGCTTTTTCGTGTATATGAATTGCATGCTCTCCTGGTGTTAGTCCGCTAAAGGTTGCTTTCATAGAAACCGTTCCATTTTCATCCGTAAACGTAACTTCACCAGCAACATTACTATCACTCTTTGGTTCCATTTTAAAGGTAATTGTTTCAACAGAAACCTCTTCTGTCTTCTCCATGGTTGCCTCCATTTCTTCACTCGCCTCTTTTGCCTCTTTCTTGGCCTCTTTGCAATTATAAGAAGCTAAAAGTACCAGGCTTAAGGCAGTTAATTTTACTATTTTCATGATTATGATCTTTTTTAGTTTAGTTCGAAAGTTACACAATAATCTATGGTAAGGCAATAGAATTAAATTAATTTGCTGATCAACCGTGTTTTGCAATACAAAGTTCTTTATAGGTATTAGAAATAGGGGAAACCTCTTTAATCAGTCACAATAGCTACTGCGTTTTGCTTAGCTCTCAAATCCGTTTTATGAATGATGGCTACCTGCAACCTGTCAAGGTTTTTATGGGGGGTAATTTGTTTTAGGTAGCCGAGCTCTAGTTTTAGGTTTATATTTACCCGATACCCTAACGCCGCAAGATCGTGATTATTTATCCGCGTTCTTTTTTCTCCGCAGATCCGGGTTGTAAAAAAAGCCAACCTGTAATCGATCAAAATTTATGGCACTAAAATGATTCTTCAGGTATCCTATTTGTAAGGAGCTATTAGAAGTAATATGCATCCCAAGCGCCCCGTATAACCTATTCTGTCCAAAGACCTCGTCTTGCAGGTTAAGAAAAACTTCATCGTATACATTTATAAAAAAGGTATCCGTAAGGGGGAGTGTTACTTGTAATCGATAACGCGCGCGGTGCTGGGTGTCTGTTAGGTCGCCAAAATCTATAAATCGTTGCTCTAACCTATACCGGTGTTCAAAGAGAAATTCGCCCACCTTGTTTTTAAGGATAAGTTGCTGAAAGATCCGGTTCTCTTTGGTATTAATTTCATCCGGAAATTCTTCAAAAGTACCATCGGTAGCAATATATCCATAACCAAGTGTTACAATGGCATCTGTATTAATATGGAAATTTAGTCCTGTACGCAACAAGAGCTGGTTAAAATTACCGGTTGTTTCATAGTATCTAAATTGCGCTTCGGTATGAAGACTAAATTTATCAGAAATCTTATTGGTGCCAAAGTACATATACCAGGCACCCCAATCTTCTTCACCTGTGTTTTGAGCACTAAGTACTCCGGACAAAAGGACTATAACAAGTAAGGTTATCTTCTTCATACAAGTTTATATTAATTCAATTTTATGATTAAACCGTTTATTCATTAATGAAAAGGGAGAGACCTCATTTTATGAGGCCTCCCTTTATGTGGTTCCTTCCGGAGTTCTTTATACTGTCTTCATCTACTAATTGTCATCTATTTCAATTGAGTTTCCGTCTTTAATGGGAGTTCCTTTGTCTTCTTTTAAATATACATCAAGAAATTCTAGAACCTTGCTATAGGCTTCTATTTGATTTTCTTTCTTAACAAAACCATGCCCTTCATCTTCAAATAGCACATACTCTACCGGAACGCCATTTTTTCTAACACCTGCCACTATTTCATCAGATTCTACTTGCAATACACGAGGGTCCTGTGATCCTTGTAATACAATAAGTGGCTTGGTGACCTTATCTGTATGGAACAGCGGTGAAATAGCTCTTAAACGCACTGAATCGGCGCTATTGGGATCTCCTAGCTCTTTATAAAGTGCATCTTTGAAAGATTCCCACCATGGCGGAATGCTCCTGAGTGTCCGGATCCAATTGGTGACCCCAAAAAGATTAACACCTACGGCAAACTCTTCCGGAGTGTAGGTGAGGGCAGCCATGGTCATATATCCACCATAGGACCCTCCAATGATCCCTATTTTATCCGGATCAATACCTGGTTGTTGCGCCAACCAATTTTTCCCTTCAACACAATCTTTTAAATCCTTATCCCCATGGTTTAAGTCATCCATTTGGTAAAACGATTTGCCATAACCACTACTTCCTCTGTTATTCACCGCAAGTACGGCATATCCGTGATTTACCAGATATTGAATAAATGAATTAAAATTTTGTCTTGACTGGCCCCCGGGGCCTCCATGTACCCAGACTAAAGCTGGTACTTTATTGGTTTCCGACGCTTGATGAGGTTTGTAATAAATAGCCGGAATCTCGAGTCCATCAAAAGATGAAAAACGAACTACTTCGGCAGTTACCAGATCCTGACTTTGAATTTCCTTGTTTAAAACATTGGTAAGTTTCGTTTGTTCTCCCGAAGCAAGATCAAAGACATATAAATTAGACGGGGTATGTGATCCGCCGGCATAAAACCGCATTATAGACTCATCATCTGAAAAGGAAACATTTGTAATACTGGCATTTTCAAGTACCGGTAATTCAATATTCTCTCCTGTAGCCATCTCTTTTACTTCAATAGAATTTTTTGCATCTTCATTGATGTACGTTACCATATATTTTCCGTTATCTGTGAAATAACTGCCACTTATATCCCAATCGCGTTCCAAAACTTTTTCCTTGCTACCATCCATTAGGGAGTATTTCATTAAATAAGAAAGCTCGTTACCGTCAGCTGTGGTATAGACAAAAGCATTATGAAAAGGCCACGGAATGATGCCGAAGCATCGCAAT
>CBDUCK010000139.1:0-7634 GCA_965365635.1 uncultured Muriicola sp. | reverse complement strand
CGCCTTCCTGGTGAGCTGCGCCGCACCCAGAACTGGACAGGCGCGAAAGATATGAATTTATGGTTTTTGACCCAACCTCAATGGACGCGGGTCTAAAATTATTTCTTGAGCGTTCTGTTTGTGCTCCCCAGTATTTGTCGGAGGGTACTTTAACTTCGCCCATTGTGTCTTTTTCTATCCTGTAACTCATTTGTGTGCTATTTAACGATCCTATCAAAGGTAGGGGATTGTAGTATTATTTCCTTTTGGTATACCTTATAAATTTAGGGGAACACATTTTTTTTCGATTAGATTTGCAAGATTTGTTATTTTCAAAGTATCTTTGCTAAGCAAAGCAATAATTATGTTCGAATTTGATCAATATCTTGGATTTCTCGCATTTTTAACCATAGTAACTATAGGTTTCTGGCTAATGATGTTTCTTTTATTGTTTGTAGTCCCTTACTGGTTGGGAGGGAATCTCATGGAAATTTTTAAAGAAAAGCGGGAGGCTAAGAAGGCCAAACGTAACAAATAAAAAAAAGAAGCCAATTGGCTTCTTTTTTGTATGTATGTATTTCTTATTTTATTTTGAACCCTCAAACTCATACTCTTCTTCTTGCCCTCCACGTCTTCCGTTTCTTTGGTTTTGTGGCTGATTAAAACGGTATAAAAAGGATAAGGTTATTTGACGTTCTCTCCATTGAAACTCACTATATGTAAATACGTTATTAGTACGCGTTTCCGATCTTCGTTTTCTAGAGTTAAAAAGGTCGCTCACATTTAAAGATAAGGTGGCTTTGTCTTTTATCACATCCTTACTAAATGCCAAATTAGTACTTAAGATGCCCTTGTTCTTACTTTGGGCATTTTCTGTAGGTCCCCTGTAGAATAGATTGGTTTGAAAATCTATATCTGATGGTAACGGAATTTTTGCGCTTATTCTGGTAAACCATGTAAAATTATCCGCATCAAAATTCTGACTTATTTCTTCGCCAAGAAAATTGGTGAAGGCATAGTCTCCCCGAATCTGTTGTTGAAATAAATTAAGGTTCCAGGTAAGTCGCCAGTCTTTCTTGGGAACAAACGATGTGGTAAACTCCATACCGTATCTATTATCTGTGGCCAAGTTAACTGGGGTCCTTGCCTGTACTGGAACCAGAACAGGATTCGCCGGGTCATCCGGGTTCTCTAATTCTACAAAATCGCCTGTTTCTTGCGTAATAAACTGGAACACTCCTGTTGACCTGTTTATGTAGGCAGAGGTTGTAAATGTTAACTTATCCCAACGCTTTAAATACCCTACATCAAAAGCGTTCGTATAGGTAGGATCTAAATCTGGATTCCCTTGAAATAAGTTGGTATTACTAGACCGTGAAGGAAATGGATTAATAAAACGGGAGCGCGGTCTGCGCAGTCTGCGACTATAACTGATGGTTAATTGCTCGGTTTCCGTAAATTCATACCCAAGAAAAAGAGAAGGAAACCAATTTACATACTTCTTATTAGAAACATCTTGCGTATCTACCAGTTCTATCCCTATATCTGAAGCTTCCATTCGCAGGCCACTTAACACACTAAATTTTTTCAATTTGGTACCCAATTGCATGTAAGCAGCATTTACGTATTCTTTGTAATTTAATTCATTGCTAAAGTTTGGATCTCTGTCTAAGACGCCATCTTCGAGAATACCAAAATCAAAATCCGTATTAAAATTATTAAACGTTCCTCTATAACCCAATTCAAACTGCGACTGCTTGTCTTTTCCAAAAGGCAACACGTAATCGAACTGAAGTAACTGATTTATTTGGCCTTCATCATTGATGGTCTGTTCCGTAGGAATCGTTTCTGTCTCACCAAGGACAACTTCATTAATAATAGAACTTTCTAATTCATCTCCGCGCGAGTATTGATAATCCATAGTAAACTCATGCCCATCTGTATCAAAAGTCTTTTTGAAGTTTACAGAATATTGAACATTTTCATCTTCACCATCCTCATTCGTAAATCTATTTCGCTGTATAGTAGGGTTTCTGACCGCATCAAAATTAAAAAAATCGATGTCAACTTCTTCTTCCCCATCTCTATTGCGGATCACTAATGAATTGGTAATACTGCTGGTTTCACTAAAGAAATATTCAAACCCAATGTTCGTATTAAAACTGGTATTCTTACGTTGGTATTCCCTTATTTCGTCCTGGAAGCTTACAGTATTTCCAGTTTCGTCAAAATTTTCCTGATCAAATTCAGCATTACCCGGAGCATTTCTGTACCGGTAGGTAGTAGTGGTAAAAATATTAAACTTATCGCGCCTCAGATTTAAACTAACCGCTCCTCCAAAATTATCCGGGTTACCGGCAAAAACATTTACGGAGCCATTAATCCCAGCTGTTTTGCTTTGTTTAAGGATGATATTCAATATTCCGGCAGTTCCTTCCGCGTCATAGCGTGCAGAAGGATTGGTAATCACCTCAACGCGCTCTATAGATTCTGCAGGGAGTTGCTGAAGGGCCTGAGGACTCAAACCAGATAGTGCGGAAGGTTTGCCATTTATTAGAATGCGAACACTTTCATTTCCTCTAAGACTAATATTTCCTTCAACATCTACAGTAACGGAAGGAACATTATCTAGCACATCGGTCACAGAACCACCTCGTACAGTGAGATCTTGACCAACATTATATACTTTTTTATCTAATCGTAGTTCAACGGTAGTGCGTTCCGCCATAACAACAACAGCATCTAATTGCTCCGCATCAATCTCAAGTTCAATGGTTCCAAGGTCTGTTGAAGTACGGAAAGTTTGTTCAGCCAGAGAATACGTTTTGTAAGAAAGGTACTCTACTCTCACATTGTATTGACCAGCAACGGTCTTTACAGAAAACTTACCATCTAGATCTGTGATGCCTCCGGTAACCATTTCTGGTCTGCGAACGCTTTGCAGTATTAAGGTGGCATACTCTAACGGCTGCCCTGTTTCTTTATCAAATACAGATCCTGTAATTGTCACTTGTTGTGGTCGTTGGCCCGAAGGTCGTTGTCCATAAGACATAAAAAAAGCCAATACAAACAATGGCAATAGGTAATATTTTATCATTTAGGATTTCTTTTTCTTTTTCTTTTTCTTTTTTTTCTTTTTCTTTTTGAAACCGCTTTTCTGCAGTTCCTGGAGGGCATTAAATTTATCCTCGGGAAGTCCTGCTTTCAATTCCTCTTCCTGGCGGACTCTAATAAGTTCGGTAGCCTCCTTTATTTTTTCGGGTTCTAAGTTTAGTATTTGCAACTCAATTCGTTGTTGTATATATTTTGTTAATATGGAGGAAACAACAGCTTGTTCAAAATCGTTAAGGCCAATAGATTCTGTAATTTTCGGCATTTCGTTCGCTACTATTTGCTCTGCAGTAAGCGGCTCTGGAGCTTTTCTCGGTTCTTGGGATTGAGGTATCATGTTTTGTCTTCGCCCTCTTGCACCATAGGTTGGGCCGTACTGTGCATGCAGTACCGGAATGGACATGAAAATAAATAGGACGACGAGAATGTTTTTACCGAACTTCATCATGGTTAATACTGGTTAGGACAGCAAAAATAGTTTAAGGTTTAGGCTTGTCCGGTTAAATGTTTGTTAAAAGAGAACTAAGGCTTAAACATTTTGGCAAGTATTAACAAAGACTTCTGTTAAAGAGATAACAGGCACTAAAAGAGTTCTTTAATCTTTTCCGGAGGGCGGCCAACCACCGCTTTGTCTCCCGAAACTACTATTGGTCGCTCTATTAGTTTTGGGTACTGTATCATAGCCTCTATGATCCTATCCTCTGTGAGTGCTTTTCCTTTGAAGTTTTCCTTCCAGATTGCTTCATTGGTTCTCACCAGATCAATAGGAGTATAGCCCAATTTATTTATAAGATCCCGTAGCTCCTCTTTTGTTGGAATATTTACTAGATAAGGAAGTATTTCGAATTCTTTACCGCTATCCTGAAGAATGGCCAGGCCCTCCCTCGACTTTTTGCAGCGTGGATTGTGATATATTTTTAACATTCTATTAAATTTCTTCTTCTTTTTGTCCCATCATCATAAGATAGGCTTTAAGGAACCGATCTATATCTCCATCCAATACCGCATCTACGTTTCCGGTTTCTTCCCCGGAACGCACGTCTTTCACTAATTTATAAGGATGCATTACATAATTTCGGATTTGTGAGCCCCATTCTATTTTCATTTTTGAAGACTCAATTTCGGCTCGTGCTTCCTGTTTCTTTCGCAACTCTATTTCATATAGCTGAGACTTCAGCATTTTCATCGCTGTTGCCCTGTTATCGTGCTGTGAACGAGAATCCGAACAAGAGATCTGTATGCCTGTAGGTTTATGAACCAATTGTACTTTGGTCTCCACTTTATTTACATTCTGACCGCCCGCACCACTAGATCGCGCCGTAGTTATTTCAATTTCTGCCGGATTCACCTCAATTTGAATACTATCGTCTGCTAATGGATATACATAAACGGAGGCGAACGACGTATGCCTCTTAGCATTACTATCAAAGGGGGATATACGTACCAATCTGTGTACGCCGTTTTCACCTTTAAGCCATCCAAAGGCGTATTCTCCTTCAATTTCTAAGGTAACTGTTTTGATTCCTGCAACATCTCCTTCCTGGTAATTGAGTTCTTTTATCTTATAGCCATTTTTTTCGCTCCACATCATGTACATGCGCATCAGCATGGCCGCCCAATCACAACTTTCTGTACCACCTGCACCTGCTGTAATCTGCAATATTGCAGTCATGTCATCGCCTCTGAAAGCATATTCCTAAATTCCAGTTTTTCAATGGCAGACAATGCCCTATTGTACTGTGAAGCAACTTCTTCTTCAGTAATATCTCCTTCCTTTCGAAACTCAAGTAAAACCTCCAGATCGTTTGCTAGGGTAAAGGCATTATTGTAATCTGCCACCCACTTTTTCTTGGCCTGAAGCTTTTTCATTTGCTCCTGTGCTTCTTGCGCATGATCCCAGAAATCAGGAGCTAACGTCTTTTCCTCTTCGTTTTCAATTTCAATTAATTTGGCATCAATGTCAAAGATACCTCCTTAACGCACCAAGGCGCTCTATAAGATCTTTCTGCTGATCTGTCGTAGTCATACTTTTAATTTGATCCAAAAATACCACTCTTTTTAAATTGAACGGAAGCTAATCGAATGATTTTATCTAAATTAGGGACCAAATTTATATACATGAAAAATTTATTACTACTTACTGTCTTGTTATCCTGTTTTTTAAGCAATAGCCAATTTGCCGAAAAGAGCAAAGACTATCAGAAATTTAATGGCCTTTTTAATTTCTTCTACGATGATGCCAATGACAAGATATTTTTGGAGGTTGAAAACCTTGAAGAGGAATTTTTATATGTGTATTCTCTTAGTAGTGGAATTGGAAGTAATGATATAGGTCTAGACAGAGGGCAGCTTGGAGATGAGCAAGTTGTATATTTCAAAAAGGCAGGTAATAAGTTATTGCTAGTACAGCCAAATATGAAGTATAGGGCCCTAACAAAGAATGCGCTGGAAAAGAAATCCGTAGAACAAGCTTTTGCAAAATCAGTATTGTTTGGGTTTAAAATAGAGGAAGAAATTAAAGGAAAGTATATCATAGATATCACAGATTTTTTAATGCAAGATGCCCATGGAGTGGTCAATAGGTTGAAACGTACCAATCAGGGTTCCTATACTCTTGATAAATCCAAAAGCGCATTTGACCTTTCGAGAACCAGAGCATTTCCAAAGAATTTGGAATTTGATGCAATGCTCACATTTAAGGGGGACCCTAAAGGAGGGTACATTAGGTCTGTGGCACCCAATCCGGGTTTAATTACCGTGGCACAGCATCATTCATTCATTGCCCTTCCGGATGACCAATACAAGATGCGGAGGTTCGATCCTCGATCCGGATCGAATGCTTTCTCATTTTTTGATTATGCCACACCTGTTCAAAGTTCACTTCAAAAACGTTTTATATCCAGGCACCGCCTTGCAAAGAAGGACCCCTCGGCCGAAGTTAGCGAGGCTGTAGAACCAATTATATATTACCTCGACAACGGAACACCAGAACCCGTGCGATCCGCTTTATTGGAGGGTGGAAAATGGTGGAACCAGGCATTTGAGTCTATTGGTTATAAGAATGCATTTCAATTAAAGATGTTGCCAGATGATGCTGACCCGTTAGATGTGCGTTACAATGTAATCCAATGGGTTCACAGATCAACAAGGGGTTGGAGCTATGGTAGCAGTATAAAAGATCCAAGAACAGGAGAAATAATAAAGGGACATGTGAGTTTGGGAAGTCTTAGAATTAGACAAGATTTCCTCATTGCACAGGCATTGATGAATCAACCATTTGCAGAGCGCGATGATAATGACAAAGCAATGATGGATCTTGCACTCGCTAGGATACGACAATTGTCTGCTCATGAAATAGGACATACACTTGGGTTTGCCCATAATTTTGCAGCCAGTACCAACAATAGGGCCTCTGTGATGGATTATCCACATCCTTATATAACCCTGAATGAGGGTGCTATTGATTTTTCTGAGGCGTATGATACAGGTATTGGTGAATGGGATAAGGTTACCGTAGCATATTCCTATGCCGATTTTCCCAAGGGAACAAGTGAGGCCGAGGGTCTAAATCAACTATTGGAAAATGCACAAAAAGAAGGTTTGCGCTATATTTCAGATAGGGATGCCCGGCCTATGGGAAGTGCACATATTTTAGGACATCTATGGGATGGTGGGGCCAGTGCAAGTAGCGAATTAGATAGAGTTTTAACGGTGAGAGCAAAAGCAATTGATAACTTTTCTATTGATAATATTCGAAAAGGAGAGCCTAATACGGTGCTGGAAGATGTTTTTGCTCCTTTATATTTTTTCCATAGATACCAGACAGAAGCGGCAGCGAAGATGATTGCCGGACTCAATTACAATTATGCTGTGAAGGGTGATGGGCAGGTAGTGGTAGAAGTTGCTGATAAAGCAATGCAGCTAAGTGCAATGCAAAGTTTACTTAAAACATTGGATGCAGAGACTATTGCGATACCGTCTAATAAATTATCATTGTTTCCACCAAGAGCTATCGGATTTAGTAGAACACGAGAATCTTTTAATGGTAGGACAGGTGTTTCTTTTGATGCGTTATCTGCCACAGAAACAGCTGCAGATATGACCTTGGGATTTCTTCTCCACCCCGAAAGAGCATCGCGCTTAATTCAGCAAAAAAGCCTCGATGCAAAACAACTTGGCTTAGACGATGTTTTTACAAAATTAATAGCTGCCACAATATCAAAATCTCATAAAGACGATTATTTTAACACGGTACAGGGGACTATTAATTATCGTGTATTGTTTCATATAATGAATCTGGCAGCTCATAAACAAGTTCATCCTCAGGTAAATGCGATAGCCAATGAGCGGTTAAGGGCACTTAGAGCGCAGTTTATGACTTCTAATAATGTTGATGTGCGTGAGATGGGGAGACGAATTAATAAATTTTTGGAGGAGCCAGAGGAATTTAAAGTAATTCCTGCTCCAAAAATACCCGATGGATCCCCCATTGGGATGGATTGTGCCAATTAAAAGTCGTGTTTTAGTCCTATGGAAATAAACTT
>CBDUCK010000138.1:0-7664 GCA_965365635.1 uncultured Muriicola sp. | reverse complement strand
CTCTTTAAAAAAATTTGGGGAGAACGTTATAGAGACTATTACGGCACCAAAGTGGCAGTTCCCACTGTGGGCCTCGATACTTTATTTGGAGGATTAACACCTGTTAGAAAAGGTGGGGGACATCAATCCAAATCCTTGCGCCTAAGGCATAAAAACGGAAAGGAATATGTAATGCGTGCTTTGAGAAAAAGTGCTGAACTGTATTTGCAAGCCATGGCATTTAAAGACCAATATATAGTTGGGGAATTTGAAAATACATTTACGGAAAAAATACTAAGCGATTTTTATACAGGTTCTCATCCGTATGCCCCATTTACCATTGGGACTTTGTCCGATGCTGTGGATGTTTATCATACAAATCCTCAACTGTTCTATGTGCCGAAACAAAGGGCACTGGAAGACTTTAATGAGACCTTTGGTGATGAACTTTATATGATAGAAGAACATGTCTCTGATGGCCATGGAAACCTGGCTAGTTTTGGTTTTGCCAATACTATTGTTAGCACAGATGATCTAATTAAAAATTTACGCAGAGACGAAAAATATAAGGTAGATAAGGAGGCCTATGTGCGAGCCAGATTGTTTGATATGTTGATAGGGGACTGGGACAGGCATGTAGATCAATGGCGATGGGCTGCATTTGAAAATAAAGAAGCAGGAACAATTACGTACAAACCTATTCCCAGAGATAGAGACCAGGCGTTCTCTATGATGGGAGATGGTGCCTTAATGAGTGTTGCTACCAGAATAGTTCCCGGCCTGCGTTTAATGGAAGGGTTTAATGAGGAGATTCGCAGTGTTGAAGGGTTTAATTCGTCACCCAAAACCTACGTATTGGATATGGCACTCCTGCCAGAAACCGCTATAGAATTATGGGAAGAACAGGCACGGTTTATACAGAATAAAATAACTCCCGAAATTATAGATTTAGCCTTTACTAGTTTTCCGGAAGAGGTGCGAGATGAAACCGTAGATAGAATAAAAAAGGTGCTCCTTGCCAGAAAACAGCGCTTGTTGACTACCGCACGAGCCTATTATGAAATTATAAATAAATATGGAATTGTTGTAGGGACAGATAAGGATGATTACTTCACCGTGAACAGGCTTTTCAATAACAGCACTGAGGTAGTAGGGCAACGAATAAAGGATGGGAAGAAAGCGGATATATTCTTTAAAAAGACCTTTGATAAGAGCACTACTAAAGAAATCTGGATCTATGGCCTGGATGATAATGACATCTTCGATATTCAAGGTGAAAACGACATCGTTTTAAGGGTAGTAGGGGGTCAGAATAATGACACGTACAAATCAGTTTCAGGAAAAAAGGTCCATATATATGATTTTAAATCGAAAAAGAACACCTACTCTGAGGCAATAGGGGCAAAATTGCATAGAACAGATGATTATGACACAAATAACTATTTGTTTAGTAGGCTAAAGAGCAATACCAATCAATTTATTCCCACCATTGGAGCTAACCCCGATGATGGATTTAAAATTGGACTCTCTAATATTTATACATTTAACGGATTTAGACAAAATCCGTTTACACAGCAACACACGATAAATGCGTCTTTTTATTTTGCTACTAATGGTTTCGATATTATGTATAAGGGAGAGTTTGCCAATATTGCAGAAAATCTCAATTTTGAAATAGAAACCAAATTTACCAGCCCTAATTACAGCATCAATTTTTTTGGATTTGGAAATGAAACGGTTAATTTGGATGAGGATCTTGAATTGGATTACAACCGGGTCAGAATTGAAAGTATTTACGTAATTCCTTCTATTGTTTGGCGCAGTAAATTGGGTGCAAAATTTGCATTGGGTCTTTCATATGAAGATATTGAGGTGGAAGAAACAGAGGACCGGTTTATAAATACCTTTTACCAGGCAAATGGAGAGGATACCGGGAATAGTTTTGTAGGCCTTAAAGGAACCTATACCTATGAAAATAGAGATAGTAATGCATTCCCAACACTCGGAATGGCTACGAATCTCCAGTTTGGGTATAAGAAGAGCACCGTAAATTCTGATCAGGGATTTGGGTATGTTAGTCCAAGTTTATCCATAGATCATAAATTAGTTCCTAGTGGAAGGTTGGTGCTAGCTACAAAATGGAAAGCACACTTTAATTTGGGAGATGACTATGAATTTTATCAGGCAGCGAGTATTGGCGCAAGTGATGGATTACGTGGTTTTAGAAACCAACGGTTTACAGGAAAGACCGCATACTATCAAAATACAGACATCCGGTATAGTGTTAAAAAGTTAAAAACGGGATTATTGCCTACGAGTATAGGATTCTATGGCGGATTCGACTATGGAAGAGTATGGCTGCCTAATGAAGCTTCGAATATCTGGCACCATTCGTATGGAGGTGGTATTTTCTTTAATGGGTCCGATATAATATCGGCAACGATATCTTTATTTCAGAGCGATGATGGCCCTCGATTTGCGTTTGGTTTTGGTTTTGGCTTCTAGATAGCTAAGACAAAATACACCTACGCCTAGTTAGAAAGCGAAAAGGAGTACAGGTTCCGACCTGTTTTATGCCTTTCTTCGTCAGAAAGAAGAATTGTTTTGTTATCAATAAAACAAACAGACTCCAATTGTGTAGTAATCCCTAAATCTATATATTTCTGAGTGCCACTGGCAAACTTGTCTATGGAAAAATCCGTAATCACCCATAAAACACCGTAGCCCAGCAACACTATTTTTTTTCCATCTGGGGAAATAGCGGCCGCTGTGACCTCACATTTAATAGGGTTATCCACACAAGTGTTAAACGTGCCAATAAGTTGTGCCTCAAAGGTTCCTTTAATGGCAGGGACCATATATACCAGGGCTTTACCCAGGAAAGGGTCGCTTCTATCTTTTGTAATTATATAGAGTGCTTTGTCATAATAGAATAAGGCCTCAGCATCAAACTGTCTTTTTGCGGCTATTGGTGGAAACGCTTTCTGTTGTGGATAATTGAATTTAATTTTTTCAGCAACAATACTGTCGCCTTTCATAGTTAGTGGATTTGGGATTTTATAAATAACAAGATCTGTTCTGTCATTGTTGTTATTTCCAAAATCTCCTATGTAAAGATTTCCCTTGTCATCTTTTGTGAGATCTTCCCAATCTTTATTTTTAGCATTCTTCACTTTCAGTGATCGAAGTGTTTTCCCTTCAAAACTTACTTCATATATTTTATCTTCGTTCCCGTTATCTTCTATAACCCAAATTTTTTCGGGTTCTAAGGAAACAATACCAGAATTTTCGTCTAACTTTTTCGGGAGTTTGGTGATATAGGTAAGTTGTCCATAGTTCGAACAGCCCAACAGCAGCGCTACTATAAACAAACCAATATATCGTACCATATTAATCTTGTAAGGGCATAAAGATTTCAGCTTTCCAATTTAATTCATCCCCTCCCATATTTGGATTATTATAAAAGAATTCTAAAGGGTTTCCGGTTACCTTTAAATTGTTTTTTTCGGCATAATCCATAAGGGCATACCAAGCCCTGTCAGAAGTTATATAATTGCCATTATAAATAGCTTTAATCGCTTTTTTAGAGGCTATCATCTTATACTTCAATTCTGGATGCACAGGCAATGTGTCGGAGGGTACTACAGGATAACAAAAATTAAATTCAAGGCTGTCTTTCTGGGTATCCCATTTGGTGATTTCTATAATGGGAAGTCCGTTTAGTTTGGCACCATTATTAATTAAATAAGGATCTAACAATGGAAAATTTTTCATCATCGCCCCTGCTTTCCCAAATTGCGTACTTTTTACTTCCAGATACGCACAGAATATCGAATCTACTTCTTCAACCCCTATGACCTCAATTTTAATAGCATTCAAATGCTCCCGTAGTTTTTCATTAAAATCGAGGAGCATTTTTCTCGTACGTTTCTCAAAATCTGTATCGGAGAAAGGAACTTTAATTTTATTGAGCAGACTATTTGCACTATCCTTAGCAAAGACTTTAATTTTAGAGGTAGAGTCATTTAAGGGTGTGATTCTCCAATCGTACATATGGGTAGAATCGTTAAATGGAATGGTCTGAGTAAGATGTTGTAAATCTTCATAGGTGTCTATTTCGCCACCATTATGGTTCCCGTATTAGCCTTTGCTTCGAAGGTTACTAAATAATCAAAACGATAAATAAAAAGATACCATACAAGCCCCCCGATAAGAAGTGCACCAAGGATTAAATATACTTTCTTCATGTAGTTAATGACTAGATACTAATTAAGATTTTTCTTCCATTTGGATATTCTCTATCACAAAATTTCCTAAATCGCGACCCTGTTTAACTCCAATTACAACCGCAGTCCTGTAGTGTATTCCACCATACATTCTACTTATTGCAGCTTCATCGGCAGCTTCTTCAAATGAAGCAAATTTTCGAACTGGTATACCATAGGGCAGTTCGGTGTCATCATCGAAAGCAAAATTTTCACCAAAAATATTTGTGAGTGCAATAGAAGCTGCACCAGAAACCACACTATGGCCACTGGTATATTCAGGAAATGGTGGTGTTTGAAGTACCGGTTTCCAGCTATCATCTATGTGCTCATTAATAAGTGTTTCTGGCCTAATTAAATTACTGCGGTACTTTTCGTCCCAACAACTAATAAAGGCATCTGCTATCGCAATGGAGGTTTTTGTATAAGCGTAGACAGTTTTTGCAAAATCGCTATTCGTTTTTATACTGGCAATCTTTGTAATGCCAATCCAGTGGGCACCTGGTGTAATTTTTTTCGTCGCAAACATTAGATGTCCCCTGGTTACAGAAACATACGGATTACAATCCCAAAATTGCGCTATGGCAATTTCTTCTGAGGTGTCTCCTGCTGCTGTAATTTGCTGACTAATATCATATACTTCTTTCACCTCCTTGTAAAACGCTGTTCCTTTTTCCATAGAAAATGGGGGGGGTGGAGTAGGTTTAAATTGAGAAGCTGAGTCTATAACGAACGGGCGAATTTTGTTCCAGTGGGGTTCAATACCACTCATGTAGGACGGGGGTGTAGGCTGCCAACGGGCGGGATCGTCAGAATTTACAGTAAACTTAGGCATGGTGCGGGTTTGCTTGTAATTGTCCTTATCCATCCAGGCACTGATATGTTCCGCCACCTGTAAACCATAGTCTCTGGAGGCACTAAATTCTTCTTCATTTTGCGATTCCCAAATAGCGTATAAACTGTCTCTAAATACTTCCATTTTGTCTTCGCTGAATATTAATCTTCGACTCACATCTATATGGGCAATCAGCGCTGCTAAATTTAAATTTACTGTTTTGGAAGCATCTGGCTCTGGAATAGGCGATAGCGCACTTACCTGCCCAGCCAAGGATGCATAGCGGTCGTCTGCTAATGCAATAATTTCATAAGCAGCAATATTGGGATACGCATAAATTCTGCTTGCTACAGGAGGAGAGAAAATGTCGTGGATCATTATTTCTGTAACCTTGTCAACCGATTGGTGTAATTGGTCCGGGGAAATAAGAATAGGATCTTTTTGCTGTTGACAGCTACCTAAAATGGCAATCACCAATAATAGTGTAAATTTCTTCATCATTAGTCACTTTTGTTTGTCAATTGGTATATCTGGACTTTTTCATTATTAAAAGTCGCCATTAAATAAGGTTGGTTATTAAAGGTAATGATATTGAGATGACGAATAGATTTTTGTTCAAATTCTAACCCCAATTGGTTCCCCAAAATTACATCATTTTTATTTTTTATCATAGCCCCGGGGAACGACCCTAACCTACCATGAAAGGGCTTTACTCCAAAATAGTTTCCAGCAGCCAGAACTTCTTCAGATCCGTCACCATCAAAATCATAGCAAAGGAAGGTAGTAATGGGTGCAACTTGCAGGGCTCTGGAAAAAGGCACGAATCGGAATTCCCCCTCGTTATTTTCTAGGTAACCAGACTGCAATTCAGACACTTCAAATATATCGGCTTTTTTCAAGTCATTTTTAGTGAGTATTTCTTCTAGAGTTTTACCGGCAAAATCCTTATAGGCAGTAAATTTCTTTCGCAGGCTAATCAATTGTTCGGACAGTGTATTTAATCCTTCAATGGGATAGTATTTTGCATCCTTCTCGATAGTTACAATAGTTTCTGTACTTCCATTATCATCAAAATCTGCATAATACATTTTCATGGGATATTTCCGGGAGGCTTTAAATTTAGTGTTCAATCCCCAGTTACCCAACAGATAATCCTTATCCCCATCATGGTCTATATCAAATGGAATTATGTTTTGCCATAATCCTGTGAGAGCATCCAAATTTTTATCGTCCTTCAGCAAAGTACCTTGGGAGTTGTTGAAAAAGACCGGACTCATCCATTCTCCAACGACAATTAGATCCAAGCTTCCGTCACCATCGTAATCGTCCCAAATGGCATCGGTAACCATCCCAATGTTTTGCAGATCTTTATTTTCAACAAGCTCAAAGACACCATTATTGTTCTCAAGGAGATAGGAATCCGGGATCTTTCCAAAATCATTGGTGATCATCTGATTTCCAACAAAAAGATCCATATCTCCATCTGAATCATAATCTGCAGGGACCAATACGGAAGCATTTTGGAAGGTATCAGGTAATTTTTCCAGAATGAAAGTTGAATCGTTTTGAAGATAATAACTGTCTAATAGCGGCAGCATTTGATTGAAGAAATCAGCACCCCCGGATCCAATAAAAAGATCATTATTACCATCGTTATTAAAATCTTCAATAGCGGCAACGACATCTTCTTTTATAGAATCTTTAGCGATGTCAGGAATAACATGTTCCTTAAATCCTTCTTTGCTTTGATAATACAACTTAGAAGGAATATACTTAGAGCCGCCAAAGAAAATATCCTCACTACCATCATTATCCAAATCACCAATGGCTACGGCAGGACCTCGATCTGAGAATTCATAAGGGATTAATTTCTGTCTGTTAAAATCGAAATACGAATCTTCTTTGTGAACAAAATTAATTCCAAGGTTGTCATCTACTTTTTTGAAATATTCAGTTTTAATATTCCTGAACCATGGGTAGGAAAATGATGCTTCATTTTCCGGTTTAATTTCCAAGGTTTGATTTACTGCAATATTTTTTAGCACCTGTGTAGTTCTGTCGGGCCATAATATGCGAATAGAATCGATTTGTGTATGTGAGCCATATCCAAAATGTATCATGGGTTCTGACGATGCCTGAAACCCTCGCACTGTGTACATTTCCTTATATTGAAGTGTTCCATTATGGTAAGAAAGTACTTTGGTCCCAATCCCAAAACGATTTGTATTAGTATAATTAAATTTAATCTTAAGATAGTTTGCTTTAGTGTTGGTATTATTGATGTATAAGGTTGCTGCGTTGTTTATATTATTAACGACAATGTCTAAATCCCCATCCAGGTCCAGATCGCTATAGGACGTAGCACCCGATACCAGGGTATCTTGTGTGATCCATAGCTTTGACCTATTGGTAAAATGCAAGCTGTCACTACCTTCAAACACGTAATTGGGGATAGTTCCTGAAGGCATCATATTTAATGCCTGCTGGTCCACCAATTTGGTATTGTTTAATTTCTTTTTGATCTGTTCACTTGAAGCAAAATTTATAAAATCGAGATCATTGGGCCGCTTGGGGATCCCATTGGA
>CBDUCK010000137.1:0-7673 GCA_965365635.1 uncultured Muriicola sp. | reverse complement strand
ATATCGTTAGGGAGTGTTTTCATAAGAGCACAATTGAAAAATACGTAAATGAATCCTTTAAAAGCAAGCCAAAAAACGCAACCCTTATTTTTTTCATATATTTGATTTACCGATGAAAGGTAATATAATATCGATGAAATGCTCTAAAGTCAAAAGATATGAATAATATAGTCATTTTTGGTGCATCAGGTCATGGTAGTGTTGTTTTAGATTGTATCGAAAAAGAGGGTAAATATAAAATTGTTGGATTCGTAGATTCATTTAAGAAAAAAGGCAGTAAGCATAATGGATACTCAATTTTAGGTTCTGCATATGACCTTCCTCATTTAATCAATGAGCATAATCTCATGGGAGGAGTAGTAGCTGTTGGTGATAATTGGTTAAGAAAAACACTGGTTAATAAAATCAATAAAATTGCTCCAGATTTTAACTTTATTTCATCAATTCACCCAAATACGGTGATTGGTAAAAATGTAACTATTGGTTCGGGAGTGGTTATCTTACCCGGAGTAATAATAAATTCAAATTCAAAAGTTAATAATCATTGTATTTTAAATACATTCTCTTCTCTAGATCATGACGGTAAAATGCATGAATTTTCCAGTTTGGCTCCTGGAGTACGTATAGGAGGGAATTTTGAATTAGGTAGTTATTCTGCCATTTGTTTAGGGGCTCAAATCATAGAAAATATTAAGATTGGAAAGCACACTGTCGTAGGTGCAGGGGCTTTAGTGTTAAAGAATATTGGCAGCTATTTATTGTCCTACGGCGCACCAGCTAAGATTGTCAGGGACAGATCAGTTGGAGATCCTTACTTATCAATTGACAGAAAAACATTAAAGTCTACGATTTTACCAGGCCATTATAATCAACTATTTCGAGTTAAATAAGAAATTCAATTATTCTTTGGATTAGTACTACCTTTGCAGCCAAGTTTTTAAGTATGAGCGCTATTGTTGCTATTGTGGGAAGGCCAAATGTAGGGAAATCTACCTTTTTTAATCGTTTAATTCAACGACGCGAAGCCATCGTGGATGCCGTAAGTGGGGTAACCCGCGATCGCCATTATGGTAAGAGCGACTGGAATGGAACAGAGTTTACCCTAATAGATACCGGAGGATACATCCTTGGGAGCGATGACGTTTTTGAGAAGGAAATAGATAAGCAAGTAGAACTGGCGATCAGCGAGGCCGATGCCATCATTTTTATGGTGGATGTTGAAACGGGGATCACCGGGATGGATGAGGATGTGGCAAAATTATTGCGCCGTGTAAACAAGCCTATCTTCCTTGCGGTAAATAAAGTAGATAATGCCCAGCGAGATAAGGATGCGGTAGAATTCTATGCCCTGGGTCTGGGGGATTACTACGGATTGTCTAGTATGAATGGCAGTGGTACCGGCGAATTGTTAGATGAGTTGGTAAAGGCCTTGCCAGAGAAGCCAGAAACGGTAGATGATCTGCCAAGATTTGCTGTAGTGGGTAGACCCAACGCAGGGAAATCTTCTTTTATAAATGCATTGATAGGGGAAGAGCGGTACATAGTAACAGATATTGCCGGAACAACTCGTGACAGTATAGATACCAGATACAATCGTTTTGGTTTTGAGTTTAATTTAGTAGATACAGCAGGGATTCGGCGCAAGGCCAAAGTAAAAGAAGACCTGGAATTCTATTCTGTGATGCGTTCGGTGCGGGCTATAGAACATTGCGACGTTTGTTTGCTGGTACTAGATGCTACCCGAGGATTCGACGGGCAGGTAGCAAACATATTTTGGCTGGCACAACGAAATAATAAAGGGATTGTTATTCTGGTGAATAAATGGGATTTAATTGAAAAAGATACCAAAGCCGTGAAGGAATACACCCAAAAGATAAAAGAGGCAACAGAGCCCTTTACAGATATTCCAATACTTTTTATTTCATCGCTTACCAAGCAACGTATTTACAAAGCAATAGAAACGGCTGTGGAAGTGTATAAAAACCGTAGCAATCGTATTCCTACCAGAAAATTAAACGACGTATTGCTGCCCATAATAGAGCATACCCCACCTCCTGCCTATAAGGGAAAATATGTAAAGATCAAATATATTACCCAATTGCCTACGGCGTATCCACAGTTTGCATTTTTCTGTAACCTGCCACAATATGTACGGGATCCGTATAAACGATTCCTGGAAAATAAATTGCGGGAGCATTTTGATTTTACCGGGGTGCCGGTCACTATTTATATGAGGAAGAAGTAAGGTTTACCAGCCACCGGAAGCGCCACCGCCTCCAAAACCACCACCACCGAAGCCGCCACTAAAGCCGCCTCCGCCAAAACCGCCCCCTCCAAAGCTGCCGCCAGAGGAACCACGGTAGCCGCCGCGACCCATATTACTTAAGATAATAATATCCCAAAGGTCCAGGCCTTTTTTTCGGCCACCTCCTTTACCGCCTTTGTTGTTGCGATTGGCAATAATGATTATGATTACAATGATGAATATAATGATTCCAATGAAAAATAAAACACCTATAACTTTTGCGATATTGGAACCGGATTCGAAGTCACCGGGCCTTTCTTCCTTAAATTCCCCTGTGAGTACCTGAAAAATAACATCGGATCCCTTATTGAGACCCGCGTAATAATCCCCCCTTCTAAATTCGGGGATGATGATATTTTGAATGATTCGTTTGGAAAGGGCATCTGTCAGTAGTGCTTCCACACCATATCCGGTGCTGATAGCAATCTTTCGGTCGTCTCTTGCCAGAAGTATTAATATGCCGTTGTCCTCATCTGCCTGGCCAATGCCCCATTTCTGGCCCCATTGTGCCGCGAGGAAATTAATGTTTTCTCCTTCGGTAGAGGTAATGATAGCTACTACAATTTGGGTAGATGTACTGTCAGAATAACCAATTAGTTTTTGCTCTAAGGCGGTTGCTTCCTGCTTGCTTAGCAGTGAAATATAATCATAGACACTAGTCTCTACCTTAGGCTTATCCGGAATGGCATATTGCCCTAATGCCGAATTTAAACAGAATAAAAAGAGTATGAGGAAACTACCCCTTAGATACTTCATTGCTTAGTTGGTTAGTGTCATTAGAATTCCAGGGAAAATGGGCGTTTAATTCTTCACCAGCCTTTAAGACGCCTTCAACAATACCTTGTTTAAAATTTCCTTCTTTAAAATGTTGTTGAATAATGTCTTTGGTGTCGTCCCAAAAAGTATCAGATACAACATCATTGATGCCTTTGTCCCCAAAGATCACAAACTTACGGTCGTGCACTGCCACGTAGAGCAGCACCCCGTTAGCATCTCTGGTATTATCCATTTTTAACAAGTGAAATACTTCCTGCGCCCGTTCAAAGTGATCCACAGAGGCTGTTGGCTCTATGTGAACCCGTATTTCCCCCGAGGTGTTATTTTCAGCTCTTAGTATAGCCTCAACAACTTCCTGTTCTTCCTGGGGGGTTAAAAAAGTCTCTATGTTAGTATTGGACATAGGTTAATTAAATTCAAAGTTTACATCCGGAGCATCTTCAGATCCTGCATTGGCCTGGTAGCGTGCCATTTCTTCAAAACCAAACCAGCCAGCCAATAGTTTATTGGGAAATTTAGAGGTGTGGATATCATAAATGTTCACTTTCTCATTAAAACGGTTTCTTTCAACATTAATCCGATTTTCCGTTCCTTCCAATTGCGATTGTAATTCCAGAAAGTTTTGATTCGCCTTAAGATCGGGATAGCGCTCCACGGTCACCAGTAAGCGAGATAATGCCGAAGAAAGCCCTGTTTGTGCTTCCTGGAAGGCAGCCATCTTTTCCGGAGTTAAATTGTTAGCGTCAATAGTAGTGGAAGTAGCTTTTGCTCTAGCTTCTATGACATCGGTTAGCGTACCTCGTTCAAAATCGGCAGCGCCCTGTACGGTTTTTACCAAATTACCAATAAGGTCGTTTCTTCGTTGGTAGGCACTTTCAACATTAGACCAGGCAGTTTTAGCATCCGCTTCATATGTTACAGCAGTATTGTTAAATCCTACGGCCCACTGGTAGATTGCAAATACCAGTACTGCCAGGACAATTACGGGAATTAACCATTTTTTCATATTCCAAATATTTATAAATTAATTACAGTTGTTCTTTAATCTTGACAAGCTCGGCCTTTATACGCTCTAGTTTTTGAATGATATCAAAATTAGAAAGCGTTTTTTGGCGCTCTTCTTTTAGGTGCGTCTTTGCACCATCTAGTGTAAATCCGCGTTCTTTTACCAGGTGATAAATTAGCTGCAGATTTCGCACATCTTCCGGAGTAAACTTCCGGTTTCCTTTGGCGTTTTTCTTAGGTTGTAAAACGTCAAATTCCTTTTCCCAAAAACGTATCAGTGATGTATTTACATCAAATGCCCTGGCAACTTCGCCAATTCCGTAATATCTTTTTTCCGGGAGCTCTACGTGCATTAATCTAGGGATTGATTTTCCTGGGTTGCATATTTCAGCATATTTTCAAATTCTTCAGCACTTAAACTGCCGTAATAGAAATTAATTGGGTTAATACGCTTGCCATCTTTCCATACTTCGTAATGTAAATGCGGCGCTTCGGACCTGCCTGTGCTGCCAACAAAACCTATAAGGTCACCTCTTTTTATTTTCTGCCCTCTTTTTACATTGTACTTGCTAAGATGTGCGTATAACGACATGTAGCCATACCCATGTTCTATACGAATATGTTTGCCATAACCAGAGGCGTTGTTATCTGCCCGTTTTACTTTCCCATCGCCTGTTGCGTATATGGGGATTCCTTTCGGAGCGGTAAAATCCATTCCCCAATGCATTTTCCGGGCCTTGGTAAACGGGTCCGAACGCCAACCATATCCTGAGGCCATACGAGTTAACTCTTCATTGTTAACAGGTTGTATGGCAGGGATAGCTGCTAATAGTTTTTCTTTTTCTTCGGCTAGTTTTGTGATCTCATCTAAAGAACGCGATTGTATGACCATTTGTTTCTGAATAACATCTAATCGCTTTGTAGTAGCCATGATCATTTCAGAATTATTAAATCCTTCGAGCGATTTGTACCTGTTTATACCCCCAAATCCGGCTCTGCGTTGTTCCTCAGGAATCGGATTCGCTTCAAAATAGAGTCGGTAGATATTATTGTCCCGGTCCTCTATGTTGCCCAGTACTTGTTCTATTTGCTGTAATTTTCTGTCTAATAATTCAAACTGCAACTCGTAATTCTTTACTTCACGCTGCAAAGACAACTCCTTTGGGGTATTTAAAATATTGGTATTTAAAAGGAAGACAAGACCTAAAAAGCCAAAAAGAGCGCTTCCTAAAATAAAAATAGAAAGATTCCTGTAGCGCCTAGATTTTTTAGGCTCTATTTTTCGGTATGAGAGCGTGTCCGGATCGTAATAGTATTTAACTTTAGACATGAATGTAAATTATCCTATTTTTGTGCTTCCAATGTATCTTGACAAACAAATATAAAAATTGTTTTGTAGAAAGCATTAAAATTAGCAAAACCTTACCTTTTTATATGACTTCCAGTGAAATAAGAGCTCATTTTTTACAATTTTTTAAGGAAAAAAATCATGCAATCGTTCCTTCAGCTCCTATGGTGATGAAAGACGACCCAACGCTGATGTTTACGAATGCAGGAATGAACCAGTTTAAGGAGTTTTTTCTAGGCAATAGTAGTTCCAGGAATGCGCGTATTGCCAATACACAAAAATGTCTTAGGGTAAGTGGTAAACACAACGATCTGGAAGAAGTTGGAAAGGATACCTACCACCATACGATGTTCGAGATGTTGGGTAACTGGAGTTTTGGGGATTATTTCAAAAAAGAGGCTATTGAGTGGGCCTGGGAATTGCTAACAGAAGTGTTGAAAATAGATAAAGAGAGTCTGTACGTTTCTGTATTTGAAGGGAGCAAGGATGCAGACAACCTGGAGATGGATGCAGAAGCCTTTGATCTTTGGAAAGGCATTGTGCCGGAAGACCGTATTATTCTAGGAAATAAAAAGGATAATTTTTGGGAAATGGGCGAACAGGGACCTTGTGGGCCTTGCTCAGAAATTCATGTAGACATACGGTCCAAGGAAGAGAAGGCAAAAGTTTCGGGGGCTAGTTTAGTAAATAAAGATCATCCGTTAGTCATAGAAATTTGGAATCTGGTCTTTATGCAGTACAATAGAAAGGCCAATGGAAAGTTGGAGGAACTACCGGAAAAGCACGTAGATACCGGCATGGGTTTCGAAAGACTTTGTATGATATTACAAGGGGTGCAGTCTAATTATGATACCGATGTTTTTACTCCCATCATCAATGAGATTGAAACCATTACCAGCACTACCTACGGTAAAAATGAGGAAAAAGATATTGCTATCCGTGTTGTCGCAGATCATATCAGGGCCGTGGCATTTTCTATTGCCGACGGGCAATTGCCCAGCAATACCGGGGCTGGATACGTAATTCGGCGCATATTAAGACGGGCCGTTAGGTACGGATTTACCTTCCTGGGAACAGAGGAACCATTTCTTTTTCATTTGGTAAAAGTTCTAACCAATACTATGGGAGATGCCTTTCCAGAATTAAAAAAACAGCAAACTCTAATAGAAAATGTTATTCGTGAAGAGGAACATTCTTTCTTAAAAACCCTGGAACAGGGGTTGGTGCTGTTAGATACCATTATTTCGAATAGTTCAGATAAAAAGATAGATGGCAAAAAGGCCTTTGAATTATACGACACCTACGGATTTCCTGTAGACCTTACCAGCCTTATTTTGGAGGAGAAAGGATATACCCTGGACGAGAAAGGTTTTGAAGAGGCCATGTTAGTACAGAAAACACGTTCACGAGCGGCTTCTGAGGTAGCTAAGGACGATTGGGTAGTGCTGCAAGACGCTGTTGAACAAGAGTTTATAGGCTACGATTATTTAACAGCTGAGGTACAACTTGTAAAGTACAGAAAGGTTACCACCAAGAAGGATGGGGAGCAATTTCAACTTGTATTTAATTGTACCCCTTTTTATGCGGAGGGCGGAGGCCAGGTTGGCGATAAAGGTTATTTGGAAGTACCTAACGGCGATGTGGTATACATTCTGGACACCAAAAAAGAAAATAACGAGATTATTCATTTCTCCAAAAATTTACCAAAGCACCTGGAGGATACTTTTACCGCCGTAGTTGATGCAAAACAGCGCCAGCGGACTGCTCGCAACCATACAGCAACACATTTATTGCACCAGGCACTGCGCGAAATTCTGGGTGCTCACGTAGAACAAAAAGGATCGGCAGTTCATTCCGGGCACCTCCGTTTCGATTTTTCTCATTTTGCCAAACTAACAGAAGAAGAACTTAAACAGGTAGAACAATTTGTAAATGCCCGCATAGATCAGCACATTGCATTGGAAGAAGCCCGCAATATTCCCATGAAAAAGGCCCTTGAGCAAGGAGCCATGGCCTTATTTGGAGAGAAATACGGCGATACAGTGCGAACCATTCGGTTTGGCCAGTCTATAGAACTGTGTGGCGGTACTCATGTAGCCAATACGGCCGACATATGGCATTTTAAGATTACCTCGGAAGGAGCAATTGCTGCCGGCATTCGCAGAATTGAAGCTTTTACCGGCTTCCGCGCGCTTCGGCAGATGCAGGAAGCTGACGCCAAACTTCACCGGCTTGCCA
>CBDUCK010000136.1:0-7745 GCA_965365635.1 uncultured Muriicola sp. | reverse complement strand
ACTCAATTAATGCTATTATTCATAATTCTCAATAGTATTTCCCATCTATGATATGTAAAGAACCAGCATGGAAATATATCAAACGATCTGGTTGAAAGCTTTTCGGAAATACATATAAGATTCTATACTATAAGAAATATTTATTTCGAGATATTCCAAAACTATGATAAATGTCATATTTTATTAGCTGTTACGTTAATAATTTTAACAAAATTTCTTAGTAGACTATAAATCGGCAATCTTATGAAACATTTAAAACTTTTTAACATCCTGATGTTAGTGGCATCCGGATTTTTCCTTATCTCATGTACAAGTGATCTTGAAATTCCTGATCCTATTGCTGGACCAGCAGGAGCGAACGGAATTAACGGGGTTGACGGAACAGATGGAGTAGATGGCACTGCTTCTTGTGTAAATTGCCACTCCAGTGCCAAACGTGAACCTTTATTTGCTTCCTGGTCAGAAGCAAAGCATAATACTGGTTTTGTTAGCTTCGCAGCTGGTAGGGCAGATTGTGCACAATGCCACTCTGAAGAAGGGTATGTAGATTATATAACTACAGGTTCAGTTCTGGAATATACGTTGGAATTAATTGGGGTTGATTCTTTAGGATTTGCGGTATATGATACCATTGATCCATATCCCAATGCTTCCCGTTTCAATTGCACCACCTGTCATGACCAACACAGCACGTTCGACTTTGAAAATGATGGGTTCGATTATGCATTGCGTAATCTGGATGCTGTTACCCTTGTTATTGATGATAATACCGTGATCGATTTCGGTGACGCCAGTAATAACTGTATTACCTGTCACCAACCAAGAAACAGTTATGATATTCCATCCGGAACGGCAGATTATGAAATTACCAGTAAACGTTTTGGACCACACCACGGTCCACAATCTACTATGTTAGAAGGAATCATGGGGGCTAATATAGCCGGTGCCGAAGGGTATCCAGGCGTTGGAACTCACCCTCATAGAACAGGGTCTTCCTGCGTAAATTGCCATATGGGCGAATCTAGTGATCCGGAAACCGGCCTGCATACGTGGAATCAAAGAGACGAAGCTTGTATCGCATGTCACCCCAATGGTGCTCCTGATGAAATAAATGGATTCACCACCGATATGGCTACGTTAGAATCCTTACTGGCTGCCAATAATATGTTCGATGCCGATGGTTATTATGTACCTGGCACATATTCTGCAGAACTTGCACAGGCTGCATGGAACTACAGAACGTTATTGGAAGACAAAAGTAAAGGGATACATAACCCTGGATACACACGCGCCTTGCTGAAAAACTCTATTGAAGCTTTACAAAATTAACTGTGGAATCTTCATTATATCTAAGCAATACACCAATGCCTAGATATAATGAAGACCTTCCCGGCACCCTTTGAATTCTTGCGAATCCATTCCATGGTTACGCAATAAATGAAAACAAAGAACCGGGGTAACAACAACAACAAAATGAAGAAGCGATTAAAAGTACTCTTAATTGGTAGCTTGGTCATATTGAGTTTTTCATGTTACTACGATGAAGAAATTGATCTAAGCCAGGAATTACCAGATGTTCCCGATACACAAATCATTTCCTTTACTGCAGATATAGAACCTTTGTTTACCCAGAATAGAAAGGACTGTACGGTTTGTCATAATGGTACCATTGCAAATCCTGATTTAAGCAGTGGTAATGTATATAGTCAATTAGTACCCGCCTATGTAGTGGAAGGAGATGCGGAAGCCAGTGAACTCTATCAGAAATTACCTGGTAATAACCATCCAACAGATGCAGGTTTTATTCTGAGTCTCGATGAAATTGCATTAGTCAAAACCTGGATAGACCGGGGAGCCGAAAACAACTAACAAGTAAGACACACAATCATGAAAAAATTACACCTTATATATGTTTTTCTCTTGTTACTTCCTCTGTCGTTTGTTGCCCAGGAAAAAGCAAAAGACTCTGTAGTAGACAAACCAGAGCGGGCTGCCTTTGAAAGTTCCTACATCATAGACACGCCTACCGATGTCTTACCAATTAAGAACACTCTGGAAATTCAAATGGGTCATAGGTTTGGGTTGGTAGATGGTGGAACCAATGACCTTATCGGATTTTGGGCCCCTTCCAATATCAGAATAGGACTAACGTATTCTTTCCATGACCGGGTTACTCTGGGGTACGGAACTACTAAGTTTGACCGCCTGCAGGATTTTAACTGGAAAGTGGGGATTTTAAAGCAAACCCGCTCAGGTAAGATTCCTGTAAATGTTACCTATTTTGGAAACTTTACCATCGATGCTCGTGGTGCTGATAATTTTTTAGTAGAACAACACCGGTACTCTAACTTCCATCAACTGATCATTTCGCGCAGGTTTAATCCTAATTTCTCATTTCAAATAGCGCCAAGTGTGTCGCACTACAATTTGGTGCCCCAACGTATGCAAAATGATGTAGTTGCGCTATCCCTGGGTGGACGCTATAAAGTGAGTCCGCAAACCGCTATCCTGGTAGATTATACCCATCCGTTTATACATCATTTGGATGGCGTAGATTTAGATATGGATCCCGAAGATGGTTTTAGCCTGGGTGTAGAGTTCAGAACCTCCTCCCACGCATTTCAGTTATTCATTTCCAGTTATCAGGGAATTGTTCCTCAAAAGAATATCATGTTTAACCAGAACAACTTTTTTGATGGAGACTTCTTAATTGGATTTAATATTACCAGACTCTATAACTTTTAATCCTTATAAACAGCATAGCATCATGGCCAAAGAATCAGACAAAAGTAAACCGATAACAAGGAGAGGAATTCTCCCTATTCTTGGGAGTACTCTGTTACTCCCATTCATTGGATTTAACCAGTCTAATTCTGATAGTGAAATAACAACAGACGATGAAACTTATGAGACACTATTAAAACCCGATGGTACTACTGTAAAGGTGAAGGTAAGTGCTTTAAAGAAGTCTAATGTCGTAAAGAAAAATATTTCTAACAAGGCCTTTCTAACTTGGCTAGACAAAAAACTCTAATCTAATTTAAGCCATTCTATATGAAAGATAATAACAAAAAATCAAGACGTAAATTTCTTGATAGGGGGATAAAACTAGGCCTAGCCGGAGCCATTGGCGGCATTGGTTTATCCAAATTATCCGCCAAATTGAATGGCAATTCCAAGTCAACTTCCAAGGAAACCATGGAGTTAATGACCACGGATGGAACACTTATTCAGGTAGATGCTTCCGAAGTTCAGGAGGTATCTAATCACCGAGACCATGCCATGAACTATAATGTGCGTGAAGGTATTCCAAATCGCAAATTTGTGATGGTGGTAGATTTGGCGAAATGCAAGAACGCCTTAAAATGCCAGAGTGCCTGTAACAAAAGTCATTACATCACAGGAGATAATGCGTGGATAAAAGTATACAAAATGCAGGAATCTCCCGATACGGCTCCATTCTGGATGCCAACCACTTGTCAGCACTGTGATAAGCCTGCCTGTGTAACGGTGTGTCCTGTAGACGCAACATTTAAAAGAAAGGACGGACTTGTACTGATAGATAATGAACGATGCATTGGGTGTCGTTTCTGTATGGCAGCCTGCCCCTATTCTACCCGAGTTTTTAATTGGGGAGAACCCGGTCAGGAAGTTACTTTAAACATGGACATGGTGAATCATGAGCCAACTCCTGAATACGCAGGAATGCCAAGTTTGAAAGGCACGGTAGACAAATGTGATTTTTGCCCGCATATGGTAAAAGAAGGAGAGCTTCCACACTGCGTTACCGCCTGTCCTAATGGTGTGTTTTATTTTGGAGATAAATACGAGGATACGGTAACCAATGGTGAAGAAACAGTACGATTGAGTCAACTACTGGAAGATAAAGCTGGCTATCGACTCCTTGAAAGTCTCGGAACCGAACCTAGCGTATATTATTTACCGCCTGTGGATAGATTAGTAGATTTTGAAGATGGATTGGAAGAATTCACAGAATTTCAATCGGTCGTAAAAGCTGAAAAACCAGAATAGGTATGAAAACGTATGAAAACATGGTGCAAGATTTGGCACCTAGGGAGTTTGGCAAAAGAGGGATCATTTGGATCACTGTTCTTTCCATTCTTATTATTCTGGGCATTGTTGCCTATGCAGACCAGCTAATAGAAGGGCAGGTTGTTACTAACATGCGAGATTATGCCTTATGGGGCATTTACATTTCTAATTTTGTTTTTTTCGTGGCTACCAGTTTTGTGGGTTCTGTAACCGTAGCGTTACTTAGACTTACCAAAAATGCATGGAGAACTCCTCTTGTGCGTATTGCGGAAATTATTGCGGTGGCCTGTATTATAATGGCTGGTATTACCATTACGCTCGATATGGCCAGACCAGATCGACTATTAAACCTATTTGTTCATGCACGGTTGCAATCGCCAATTACCTGGGATATCATTATTATCCCTACGTTTATTGTGATTAGTTTATTGTTATTATACTTTCCACTACTACCAGACTTTGCCATCCTACACAAATACTTTGCGAAGACCAAACCAAAATTAAGCAGATGGTATGGCCTGCTTTCTTTAAAATGGACCGGAAGTCCAGCTCAAAAAGCCATTCAAACAAAATCGATACGTGTAGTTGCTTTATTAATTATCCCCGCAGGTATCTTACTGCAAACTATTGATGCCTGGTTATTCTCTACAACGTATAGGATAGGTTGGGATAGTACCAACTTTGCACCTTATTTTATTTCCGGCGCTTTTGTTGCCGGTGTAGGGGCCTTAATTTCGGTAATTTTTGTTGTCCGTAAAACACGCAAACTGGAAGCTTATATTACCGAATTCCATTTTGATAGAATGGGGAAATTACTGGTCTTGGCCTGTCTGATCTATCTCTATTTTAACATCAATGAATACCTTATGCCTCAGTTTACGGCGAAAAAGGGAGAAGAGGCACATTTAGAGGCCTTGTTCACCGGTCATTATGCTCCTATATTTTGGTCTGTAACTATTATAGGACTTGTTTTGCCTATCATCGTATTACTATTTAAGAAAGGCAGAAAACCCGTTCCTATGTTCTTTATGGGCCTTATTGTGGTGATAGCTTCCTGGTGGAAACGCTATATTATTATTACCCCTACCTTATTGGAGCCCTTCTTACCAATACAAGGAGTTCCGGAATCATGGCATTCTTATTTTCCAAGTATGCACGAGTGGGTCATTACAGTCGCTACATTAGCAATGGCTTTAATGATTATTACACTGTTGGTTCGGGTTTTACCTGCAGTTCCAATGCAGCGAACAGCAGACGAACAAGCGTTAGTCGCAACCTCTAAAACTCCGGAATTATGAAAAACATTGGTCGCATTTCTGTAGTTATGCCAATGCTAATAGCATTGTTGTTTGCTCTCCCAGCAGAGAACCTATATGCTCAAAAGGCTAAAAAGAATACGGTACGTTTAAAGGTGAACTATACGAAGGTTATGAATGCCCCTGGCTATCTCGATATTGGTGCTGTCTCTCGAATTGAAAGGCAGATGACAGAAGTTCCTAATATAGCGCTGGAAGTTTACTATGAATATGAAGATGAGGAATTTCCATTAGGAACCATTACAACCAATATGAGCGGTAAAAGTAAATTTATATTGCCATCCCTAGATGCTATAAAATCCGATACAACCGCTATGTATACCATAGGAGTTTCCTTTGCCGGGAACGACCTTTTTAAAAGGGCCTCCAGAACGGTTAGCTTCAAAGATGCACATATTGATACCGAACTTATAACAGAAGATAGTACCAATTACATTAAAGCAACCCTAACAGATGCCGTTACAAAAAGCCCGTTAATTGAGAATTCTTTAACTGTGCAGGTAAAACGCCTCATTAATCCTTTAAAAATTGGAGAAGAATTTAATTATACAGATGAAAATGGCACCATAATTGTACCTGTAGAATCAGGTATACCAGGATTAGATGGAAATTTAACCTTAGAAGTGGTGTTGCCAGATAGTGATGATTATGGAACAGTAAAAGCAGTAGTAAATGCACCATATGGGGTGCCTATTGTTGAAGACACAAGTTTTTATGAAAGATCACTATGGGCACCCCGAAACAGAACACCTATCTTTATCCTGATCTTTACGGTCTTTTTAATAGTAATAACATGGGGGCCTATTGCCTACCTAATTAGAAACCTTTTTAAAATAAGTAAATCTTAATATCATAGCCATGAAAGCAATTAAACTTTTACTACTACTTGGAATCACAGCATTCTTTTGTTACTCCTTTACCTCCTACATTCAGGAAGAGTGGGTAGTACCAGAGAAATACATCAACATGAAAAACCCAACAGATCCAAGCGTGGATTTGGCTATTGGGAAATCATTGTACAGCAAACATTGTAAATCTTGTCATGGAAAAGAAGGGTATGGTGACGGACCCAAAGCAGCCGAACAAGAAGGTGATTTAGGCGATTTTTCTTCTTCTGAATTTCAAGAACAAACAGATGGTGCCTTGTTCTATAAAACTTCGTTCGGAAGAGACGATATGCCAGAATACACCAAAAAAATGCCCGATGATGAAGATAGATGGCTTATCGTAAATTATATGAGAACCCTGGCCGAATAGATTGTATTTGTTTAAAAAAGCAGTCCCATAGGGTGTTATGAATTTTATATCCATTTAACTAATTCGCATGACCAAAGCATTACGATTTATTAGTGTCTCTCACAAGAACGCTTCTGTCGCCCAACGAGAGAAATTCTATATCGCTGAGGAGGATAAGCCTGAAATGGAGACCTACCTAAGTCAGCAATTTCGGGATATTACAGGACTGCTTTTACTCGTAACCTGTAACAGAACCGAAGTGTATTTTGAATCGGTTTCCACTTCTGCCAACGAACTTCGGGATGCATTTATTACCTATAAAAACCTACATCGGAGTCAAAATAAAGATTTATTTGTAGTAAGTAATGCTACAGAGGCTACCGTAAAGCAGCTGTTAAAAGTAGCTTCCGGATTAGATTCTAAAGTTTTGGGAGATGCCGAAATAATATATCAAATTAAAAAAGCATATCAGTTTTCCGTTAGCCACCATCTGCAGGGCTCGCTTCTGGAAAGGGCCATGCAAAGTGTTTTTAAATGTCACAAAAGAATCTCGAACGAAACTCATTTTAGAGACGGTACCACATCCGTGGCATACAAGTCCCTAAAAATGATTCATGATGTCTTTGAAAAAGAAAAAGCACAAAATGCTAAAATTCTAATTATTGGGGCCGGAGATATTGTAAATCAGCTTTTTAAATACAATTCTAAATTTAATTTTAAGACTATTTATATCAGTAACAGAACTAAGAGCAAAGCACTTTCTTTACTAGATAAGTACTACGGCACGTGGTATGATTGGACTAAGGTTCTTGAGAATACATTTGAAGATTTTGATGTCATCATTGCGGCTGCAGGGAATTGTCATCATTTAATTAAAAATATTGATCATAGTCCAAATAAAAGGCTGTTGATAGATCTTGCATTACCAGGTAATATAGCCCCTGATTTAATCGACACAACTAATACTATCTTCTGCGATCTGGATACTATTTCCCATGAATTGGAAGAAACAAGAGATCAACGATTGGCTGCTAAGCAACTGGTAGAGGTAATTAAAAACGAGGAATTAAATGAGTACGAAAAATGGCTTGAAGTAGCCCCCATGAGAGAGATTCTTTCTAACTATAAAAAGTCATTAAA
>CBDUCK010000135.1:0-7831 GCA_965365635.1 uncultured Muriicola sp. | reverse complement strand
ATAATTCACAGGAATATCTTTTGTAATTCTGGGATCTAGTTCATATCCTTTAGGATGAGTAATGTGCAGATCTATTTCCCCTTTCAATTGCATCATTTCAACAAAAGAATTGGCAACTGCATGTGGAAGCGCTTTAGGATGTGGTGCCCATGAAAGTACTACTTTTGGTTTTGGCTTTTTAGAATGCTCAGTAATTGTGATCATGTCTGCTAGTGCCTGCAGAGGATGTCCTGTAGAACTTTCCATGCTAAATACAGGAACGCTCGCGTATTTTTTAAACCCATTAATAACCAATTCTGCTTCGTCCTTTTCTTTGTCTGTTAAGGAAGGAAAAGCCCGTATTCCAACGATATCACAATATTGAGAAACTGCGGCTGCGGCCTCCTTAATATGTTCTGCCTTTCCCTGATCCATGACGGTACCATCTTCAAACTCCAGGGCCCATCCTTCTTTTCCAAAGTTCATGCTTATGCAATGCAGCCCCAAATTAAAAGCTGCTTTTTGGGTGCTTAACCGTGTTCGCAGACTATTGTTAAAGAATAATAATCCCAACGTTTTCCCTTTCCCCAGCTCTTTATAAGCAGCCGGCTGTTCCTTCATCTCACTGGCCAATTGTAACCAGTCTTCAAGAGAATCTATATCCTGTACCGAAATAAAGTGTTTCATTTTAATTCTTGTTTTAAGGCTCTAAATAACTGATCTATATGTGCTTTGTGTACGTTTAGTGCAGGTAAGATCCGCAATACCTTTTTGTTCTTGGCGCTTCCTGTAAAAATGTGGTGGTCATAAATGAGTTTTTTACGAAGCTCTCCCACTTCAAAATTAAATTCTAACCCCAACATCAGCCCTTTTCCTTTTACCCTTTTTACTTGCGGAATGTTACGAGCTGCTGCTCGAAAATAAGTCCCCAGATTGGCTGCATTATGTATAAGATCTTCTTGTTCCAGGACCTCCAATACTGCCAGTGTTGCTGCACAGGCCAAATGATTTCCGCCGAAGGTGGTGCCAAGGAGGCCGTAGGAGGGTTTTATGTGTTCCTGGATCAAAATTCCGCCTACCGGAAAACCATTCCCCATTCCTTTTGCAATGCTTATAATATCTGGTGTTATACCATGGTGCTGAAAGGCAAAAAATTTACCGCTTCTACCAAATCCGGACTGAACCTCATCGGCTATTAAGACCGCCCCATAAGTCTTGCAGGCCCAAGCTACTTTTTGACAAAAAGAGGTAGAAGGTTCGTCGAGTCCCCCTACACCCTGAATAGCCTCTAAGATCACGGCACAAACATCTCCTTTTTTAAGTTCCGATTCTAACCCAACTTCATCTTCAAGGCTAAGAAAGGTTACCTTTTGTTGTTTATTTATAGGTGCATTTATAGCGGGGTTGTCCGTTGCAGCTACAGCAGCTGAGGTTCTCCCATGAAAACTATTTTTAAAAGCAAGTATGCGCGATTTACCCGTATGAAAGGAGGCTAGTTTTAAGGCGTTTTCATTTGCCTCTGCTCCGGAATTACACAGGAAAAGCTGATAGGGATCGCATCCGGAAAGTGCACCAAGTCTACTGGCTAATTGCTGTTGTAACGGGTTTTGAACCGCATTACTGTAAAACCCTATCTGATCTAATTGATCTTTTATGCGTTTCAGATAATGTGGATGTCTGTGTCCAATGGAGATTACGGCATGCCCGCCATAGAGGTCGAGATACTCCTTTCCGGTATCATCGGTGATGGTACTACCTAGTGCAGAAACCGGGGTTATGTCATAAAGGGGGTACACATCAAAAAGTTCCATAGGTTATCCTTTTCGTATCTGACTTATTTTTTCGAACGAGGTAACAATTCCTCTAATTAAGGAAGAACTAAGTCCCTGGTGTTCCATTTCATTTAATCCTTCAATGGTGCATCCCATTGGGGTGGTCACCCGGTCTATTTCTTCTTCAGGATGGTTCCCGGATTCTATCAATAATGAGGCAGCGCCATTGCAGGTATGCATGGCTAATTCCTGAGCCTCCTTGGCATCGAACCCTAATTGAATGGCTCCCTGTGTGGTGGCACGAATTAGTCGCATCCAAAATGCAATGCCACTGGCACAGATAACAGTAGCTGCCTGCATCTGACTCTCAGGAATTTCCAGAGAATGCCCCATTCGGTTAAATATGGCTTTTGCCAGATCGATTCGTTTGGCACCCATGGCATTGCTGCAAATACATGTCATTGATTGCCCTACCGAAATGGCGGTATTTGGCATACTCCGTATGATAAAGGAATTTTTACCAATGATCGATTCCATCTTTTCAATGCTAAAACCTGTAATTGTTGAGATGATCACATGTTTATCTGTAAGAAGTTCCTTAACCTCCAAAAGGATCTTTTCAAAATGACCCGGTTGTACGGAGAAGATTAGAATATCGGAATTTTTGACCGCATGGGTGTTGTTCGAGGTAATGGTTACATTGCCATATTTTTCATAATCCTTAATGCTGTCTGTATTCCTTTTAGTTAAATACATGGTAGTGGCTCCATTGCTATGCAAAATGCCTTTGGCAATAGATAGTCCTAAATTTCCTGCTCCTATGATGGCTATTTTCATGCTTGTTACTGTATTGTTGGTTGCTCCTTTAGTTATTTTTAAATACGCTTAATAAACGCCAGCTTTTAATTTAAGTCCTTCGTCTTCCGGGAATCCAAATAGTAAGTTCATGTTATGTATGGCTTGTCCGGACGCTCCTTTTAATAGATTATCTATTGCAGCAGTAATTAATAACAACCCGTTATGTTTGTGCAAATGAATGTGGCACTGGTTGGTATTTACTACTTGTTTTAAATGGATGGGTTCTTCCGAAATATGCGTAAAAAAAGCGTCTGCATAAAAATCGCTATACAATTGATTTGCTTTGTCTGCACTACCCTCAAATTTCGTGTATGAGGTGGCCAGAATTCCCCTTGTAAAGTTTCCTCTGTTAGGTAGGAAGAACAATTCTCCGATCTCATTGCCAAATGACCTAAGGCTTTCTCCAATTTCGTCTAAATGTTGATGTGTAAAAGGCTTGTAGACGCTTGCATTATTGTTTCTCCAGCTGAAATGAGTTGTAGCCGACGGTTTTACGCCAGCACCGGTACTTCCGGTAACGGCGTTAATATGAACTTCATTTTTCAAATTATTTTTGCTTGCCAAAGGCAATAGGGCTAACTGAATAGCTGTTGCAAAACATCCAGGATTTGCTATTGCATTGGCTTTTTTAATGGCTTCTTTATCTAATTCTGGCAATCCGTATACAAATGGTTTTCCATTAAAGTGTGCATCCTTATGGAGCCTAAAATCATTACTTAAATCGATGATTTTTGTTGTTTTTGCGAAAAGGGTCTCATTTAAAAATCTAGTTGAATTTCCATGACCTAGGCACAGAAAAACAACATCTACATCCGGATTCACCTCCCCGGTAAATTCTAATGCTGTCTGCTCTAACAGATCGGGGTGGGCCGACGTAATTTTCTTACCAGCCCTGGTGGTGCTGTATACAAAATTTATAGCTGTATGGGGATGGTTCAGTAATAACCGAATTAATTCCCCACCTGTATACCCAGAACCCCCTATGATGCCTACGTTAATCATTAGCTCTATTTACGTGCGTTGCTATTTTACCTGTGTTGGAAAGAATTTTAATAAACCCTTTCGCATCTTCAGCGCTCCAACCTTTGTTAATTTCTCCATAGCTACCAAAGGAAGCCGACATAAGATCGTGTTTGGAAGTAATCCCATTCAGCTCAAATCGGTACGGATGTAAAGTAACTGAGACATCGCCGGTAACATGTTTCTGAGTATCTGTCAGAAATGCTTCTATATTTCTCATAACATCATCCAGATAATTGCCTTCATGCAATAACATACCATAAAAATTTCCTAATTGTTCTTTCTGGTACTGTTGCCATTTGCTCAGAGTGTGTTTTTCCAACAAATGATGCGCTTTTATGATGATCAGCGGTGCGGCAGCTTCAAAACCAACCCTTCCTTTAATTCCAATAATGGTATCCCCAACGTGGATGTCTCTGCCAATAGCATACCTTGCTGCTATTTCCTGTAATTTCTCGATGTTTTGTACAGGGCTGTCTTTCTCGCCATTAAAAGCAACAAATTCTCCCTTGTCAAAGGTTAGTATTACCTCCTTAGGCTCATCTTCTTTCAACTGGCTGGGATAGGCACTCGAAGGAAGGGCATCTGATGAAGTAAGTGTTTCAACGCCACCCACAGAAGTACCCCATAACCCCTTATTCACTGAATATTTTGCTTTCTCCCAGGAATAGGTGGCACCATTCTCTTTCAAGTAGGCAATTTCTGTTTCTCTGGATAACTGTTGATCTCGGATAGGAGTAATGATCTCTATTTCGGGAGCAATAATCTGGAAGATCATATCGAACCGCACCTGGTCATTTCCTGCACCGGTACTGCCATGCGCAATTGCATTTGCTCCTATTTTTTTAGCATAGGTCACAATTTCAATGGCCTGTACAATACGCTCAGCACTTACACTTAATGGATAGGTATTATTACGTAATACATTTCCAAAGATGAGGTATTTCACTACAGTGTCGTAGAAAAATTGCACGGCATCTAGAGACGTATAGGTATCCGCCCCTAATTGCAATGCTTTCTCTTGAATATCTTTTATTTCTTCCTTGGAGAACCCACCCGTATTAACACTTACTGCATGCACCTCATATCCTCTTTCCTTAGAGAGATATTTTGCACAATACGACGTGTCTAGGCCACCACTATAGGCCAGCACCAGTTTCTGCTTTTGTTTTGTATCTGTTGTCATCCTATTTTTTTTTCTTTTTGAGAAGCAATTGCTCCTTAATACTATGTAATCGCTGGTAGGTTTTACTATTGATCATCCTTTTTGAGGCAGCGCGTTTATGTCCCGGATCGTATAGCATACCTGTGCAGAGACACATTTTTTGTTCGGTCCTTGTAAGGATATCAAAATTCTTACAGGTTTGGCAACCCTTCCAAAAATCAGGATCGTCTGTTAATTCAGAAAAAGTAACCGGTTTGTACCCCAACTCATAATTCATTTTCATGACCGCCAATCCGGTAGTAATACCAAAGATTTTCGCTTCCGGGAATTTTTTGATAGAAAGATTAAAAATGGTTTTTTTTATCTTTTTAGCCAGGCCCTGGTTTCTAAAATCAGGATGAACAATAAGACCGGAGTTTGCTACAAATTTTTGATGGCCCCATACTTCAATATAACAGAAGCCGGCAAACTTATCACCATCAAGGGCAATAACGGCATTGCCATTTTTCAATCTCTTGATTATATAATCTGGCGTTCGCTTGGCGATTCCTGTGCCGCGTACCTTAGCAGATTCTGTGATCGTATCACTTATTATCTGAGCGTACTTTATGTGAGATGCGTTAGCAATTATAATGTCCATTGCTGCGTATGTTAGTCAAAGTATAATAAATATGTTGGTATATCGAAGCGGAAATGGACTCACCTATTTCCATAGTAGAAAGACACCCTTACGGGCGACGACGAGCGGGCACAAATGAATAGGCCAAAGAGGCTATTTCAGAAGTAGCAGATATGTGTGCAATCGTATTCATGAAATCCAAATGTACAAATTAAATTGAATTATCCTTACTTACCTCTAAATTTTTAGGAATTAACGATTTAGGACCTCTTAGTTTGAGAGATTCGTAGATCAGAAATCCAAATACCACTAAATATTCAAGAGACAGTAGCCATAAATTCTCATTAAAGTCTGGATTTGAATAGGTGGCATAGCTTGTTATTACCACTGCCGACCACACAATGGGGTATCGGTAATCCGAATATATTCCAAGGATCAACAAGAAAATAAGATACCATGGATGTACTGTAGAAGCCAGGAAAAAATAGCTGGTTAGGATAATGAGCATGGAAAGAAGCACGGAAGTAAGTGTGCTATTTTTCCTGAATAACGTTACCATCGCCACCAGGCTAATCATAATAATTGGGGTGATTTTCCCATAGACTTTTATAAGTTCCCATGGCTTGGCATCGAATTGCACTGCCAGCTTTTTAATCAAATTGTAGATGCTGGCATTAAATTCGAAATTAGAAAACCATAAGGAAATCGTAGCCGAATAGTTACTTAGAAACTCTGAAGAATAAAACGGAAGCAACGTTATTAGTAGAGCAGCTATTACGAGCGTATTAAATAGGATTCCCTTTTTTATTCCCAGGTATTTAAAAAATAGTGGAAGAAAAATCAACGGGATTAATTTAACAGAGATAGCTGCTGCCATTAACAAAGCCCCTGCCACCCATTTTCTATTAAACAATAGGTATAATGCCCAAACAAAGAAAGCCAACATCACCCCTTCAAAGTGAACATTGCCGCTTAATTCTATAATGACCAGGGGATTTAGAAAATACCAGAATATAAGGTGCGGCGATCTGTTCACCGATTTCAACAATTTTCTGCCAAAAAAGAAAATCCCCACGTCCGCTGTGATAATCATTAACCGCATAGAAATTAAAGACCCCATAATAGTGCCTTCCCCAAACCAGGAGGCAATTCCAAAAAGCAGCTGATTAAGGGGCGGATAATTACTGTAATTTTTTGCACTTAAGTCACCCATTCCTTCAACAAGTTCCGACGCATTTGGGATGAGAAGGCTTCCGTCTGCCAGCAGATCAGCAGGGAAAAACAGATATGGATTTATTCCTAAAACAATCAGGTTGCCATCCCATATAAAGCGGTAAAAATCCTGTGATAGATTGGGAATAGAGAACAGGAAGACCAACCGGAATAGAATTCCAAGGACTAGTAGGAATTTAAAGTTCCATTTCTCGAATTGGATTAACTTAGTGCACAGAAAAAATAAGGCGGCAAAGAGGGTGCAAAGTTTTATGAAATCGGTGCGGTCTAATTGATAGGCAAAGGCGTAATAGAATCCCAGACATAGCAATGTAAGTAAGATTGAAACTCTATGTAGCTTCCAATATGTCCGTATTAGATTGGTCATTGCCAAACCAGCTTTATTTACTGCAAATAACCGAAAAATTGAGGAATATTAGTAAAAAAATCAAAGAGCTACGATCCGGAGAAAGTAGCTCTTATCTATAATAGGTGGGGCTAATATTTAACTACAAGTGTTCTTTTTATGCCTTCGAGGTAAGCGATTTAAAGAAAACGAAACCAAAACCAAGGAACAACATAAAATGAAACGGAAACAATCCAAAATCATTTAAAGGAATAGCACTGTACATCCCAAACAGAAAATAGATCATCAAAGCGAATTCCAGGATCATATTTGGCGACAATTTAGTCACCAGGTATTTATTGCCTTTCCAGCTATCTGTCAGATTATTAATATTGAATTTTGGGGTACGTACAAACTCACTTCGTTTCCCCATATGACCTTCCAATACTGCTACCGTGTTGTGCAAAGAGAACCCCAGTGCCACGGAAAAGAATGTAAAGAATAATTTAATGTAGTCTACAAAATTATCAAAGCTGCTCCCCTGAATACTTTTATACGTAAACCAATAACAGACAAAAAGAATGATAGTGGAGACTATAAAGAAGCTGGTAGCTTCGAAAATCCAACCCAGGTGTCCATAACTGTTCTTGATGTATAACATGGGGATACTTAAAATAGCCACTAGAAATACAAAAAGGAACATGGAGCTATTTAACAAATGCATTACACCATGAAACTTGGTCTTAAACGAAATATTTTTGGCGGAAACTAAATTGACCACCGTTTTTTTAAAGTTTTCGGCCCCTCCTTTATTCCAACGAAATTGTTGAGAACGTGCTGCACTGATCACTACCGGAAGT
>CBDUCK010000134.1:0-7926 GCA_965365635.1 uncultured Muriicola sp. | reverse complement strand
TAAAATCAGGTTTTTCATGAAGTACAAAAAATTGGATCAAATAAAAAGTACGATTTTATTTTTGATAAATCTGCGGATGTTGTAATGTTGTACTCCGAAAAAAGACACGATATTAGCGAGTTAGTATTGCGGGGTATTGCCAGGACCAGGAAAGTAAGTAAGCCTAAAAAGTCTGCGATGCAAACCAGGCTCGAAAATTTTGAAGGCGATGAGGAAGAAGATAAAGAATTATCGGATGCACTGAAAGAGCGAATGGAAAAAGCTCAACAAGCAACAGATGTGCGCAAGAAAACAGCCGACGAAAAAAGAGCAGAACAATTAAAATTAAGAGAAGAACGTAAAAAAGCGTACGAGGCAAGAAGGAAAAAATTATTAGATGAACGGGAAGCTAGTCGTAAGGCAAAAGAGGAAGAAAGAAAAAAACAAACCGAACAGAAAAAAGACTCAGTAGGTCAATAACAATAATTCAATAATAACACTCAAATAGTAAATTTAAAATCATGAAACAGTTCAAAAAAGTAGTAGTAGCCTTCGTATTATTTGTTGCCGCTACAAGTTTTGTTAATGCGCAAAGTAAGGTTGCACATATTAATGTCACTGATCTTTTGTCGGAGATGCCCGAGATGAAAGCCGCACAAGCAGAACTTAAAAAATTGCAGGAGACGTATAAGGCAGATATCGAAAGTTCTATGACAGAACTACGAAATAAGTATACGCAGTACCAAAGTGAAGCCTCTGCTAAATCAAAAGAAGAGAATGAAAAGAGAGCGGTAGAATTACAAGGTTTTGAAAGAAACATTGGCGAAGCTCAACAAGCTGCTCAGCAAGAACTTGCTAAAAAACAAGCCGAGTTATTTCAACCTATTTCAGAAAAGGCGATGGCTGCCATTGAAAAAGTTGCTGGTGCACAGGGATATGATTACGTAATGGACGCAACCCAGGGCGGCGGTTTAATTGTTGCTAAAGGGCCAGACCTATTAGCAGAAGTAAAAAAGGAGTTAGGATTTTAAACTGCTTTAAATCTTATTTATAAAAACCGTCTCTTTAAAGGACGGTTTTTTTATTTTTACGAGAAGTACATCCTAAAACACATCTATTGAACAATCAGCCCATTGGCATTTTTGATTCCGGAATAGGGGGCATCTCTATTTGGAAAGAAATTAATCAGCGCATGCCCAATGAAGATACGGTCTACCTTGCAGATAGTGCTAATGCGCCTTATGGCCAAAAGACCAAAGAACAAATACTGCAGGTAAGTTGTAAGAATACAGAACTGTTATTGCAAATGGGATGCAAGATCATTGTAGTGGCTTGCAATACCGCTACTACCAATGCTATTGCGCATTTGCGGAGTAACTATCCTGTACCTTTTATCGGTATTGAGCCGGCTATTAAACCGGCAGCCTTACATTCCAAATCCAAGACAATAGGTGTTTTAGCCACGAAGGGCACCTTAAGCAGCCACCTTTTTAGTGCTACTTCTAAGCACCACGCAAGTGGCATTCGGATCATAGAACAAGAAGGTACCGGGCTCGTAGAACTTATTGAATCTGGTAATAGTTCTTCAGAGGAAACAAAAAAATTACTGGCTGCCTATGTTCAGCCCATGTTGGATGCCAAGATAGATCATCTGGTACTTGGGTGTACCCATTACCCATATCTTGTTCCACTTTTAAAGGAATTACTACCTAAGGAAGTAAAGATTATAGATTGTGGTGCTGCTGTAGCAAACCAAACCTATACTGTACTAAAGGACCAGGGATTGCTGAATGCAGATCTGCAAAAAGTTGGAGATCATAGGTTTTATACAAATACGGATGTAACACTGCTTACCACGTTCCTAAAGGATCTGCCGGGGAATATACAAGCGTTGTACAGAGACTTTTAAATACGCACATACGTTAGATACGTAAAATCTACCGCATGCTTGTCATCTTTTGGATGGTACTCTTCCTTTACAAGCTTCCATTCTTTTTCGGCTATCTCCGGGAAATACGTATCTGCTGAAAAATTTGTATGCACACGAGTAAGTTCTATGGTGTCTGCATATGGTAGGCTTTGGGAGTAAATTTCACCGCCACCAATAACAAACCCCAGCTCCTCTTCGGAAACCTTTTGTAGGGCTTCTTCCAAGGAATATACAATCATACAATCCGGATAGGGAACGGTATAGGTTTTATCTCTTGTGATAATAATATGGGTACGCTTAGGCAGCGGCCTGGGAAAACTCTCAAATGTCTTTCGCCCCATAATAATGGTATGTCCTGTGGTCAGGGCTTTAAACCGCTTAAAATCGTCTGGCAAATGCCACAATAGCTCATTGTTTTTGCCAATGGCATTATTATCCGCTGCCGCGGCTATCAGGGTAATACTACTCACGCATCTTTTTTTTTGGAAATGTGATTATCAACTAATGTCTTTTCGTATTCTTTTTGCATCTGCGCAATTTTGTGCTGCTGCTTTGCTACCAATTTTTCACGCTGTTTTCGTTCCCAATCTCTTCCCATAAATTCATTAAAGACAAAAACGTTTACTACATGTAGCACCCATAAAAAGAACCATACAAGAATCACCCATTGCGCCCAGTCGTAGTTTTCCCAGTATTTGAACACTTTATTTAGGAGCAATAAAAATACACCGCCTATTAGAAAGAGTACGAAGTGCCTATACAAGTTCTTTTTCTGACGTATCCTGGCTTGGGCATATTCGAGCTGTTCGTGTTGCACCAAATCTATATTCGTCTCTTTTTTGTTTTCAGAAAACATGCTTATGGCTATCTTTAACAACAAAGATACACGAAATCTGCATTAAGAATGCGGATTGGAATAGTGGTTTTGCGTGTGGATAATTTGCTGCGCGCCAGAACTATCCAATAAAGATAATAACACTAATTATTGCTCATATAAAATGTCATTTCAAGGTCTTAAAAAACATTTTCCAGTAGTAAATCATAGTATTTATGCCAATACGGCGGCCATAGGATTGTTGTCCGATGACCTACTGGAATGGCGGCAAGAACACGATCTCGACTTTTTAATAGGAGGGGGCGATATGAAGTTGGCGAGTTTTAATCTAATCTCGGAAGCCAGAGATACGGTAGGGGAATTCTTTGGATGTGAGCGAGATGATGTGGCCCTGGTGCCTAATTTCTCATTGGGAATTAATATAATTTTAGAAGGTTTGGATCCCAGTCATAAAATACTCTTGCTAGAGGCAGATTACCCATCGGTAAACTGGCCCTTCGAAAGCAGGGGATATACTATTTCCTATGCAAAAATAGACCAAGATCTCGAAGCAACTATTGAGGCAGAACTAAAGTCAGGGGCATATACTGTTTTAGCACTCAGTTTGGTGCAGTGGGATACCGGTATTAAGATAGATCTGGATTTTCTAAAACGGATAAAAGCAACCTATCCAAACCTGTTGATTATTGCCGATGGCACCCAATTTTGCGGGGCGTTCAATTTTGATTTTAGTACTTCGGGAATAGATGTGTTGGGGGCCAGTGCTTATAAATGGCTCCTGGCAGGTACAGGTAACGGTTTTATGCTTTTTAGTAAGACAGCACAATCTATACTACAGCCGAAAGCTTCCGGATTCAATTCTGTGAATGGAAATTTAAAGGCCAAAGGAGCGTTTCGATTTGCCAAGCACCTGGAACCTGGTCATTTGGATAGTTTGAGTTTTGGCAGCCTTAATTTTTCGCTAAAAATGTTGATGAATTTGGGGTTAAAAAATATTGAAAGCCATAACAGAAACCTTATGGTCAAGGCCTTGCAGTGTTTTGGAGGCTTAGGGCTGTTACGCGCAGACGTACTGCATCGTAAAGATCATAGTACTATCTTTAATTTAATAGGAGATGACACACTCTTTCAGCATTTAGTGTCGAATAATGTTAGTTGCACGCAGCGTGGAGGAGGTATTCGACTTAGTTTTCATATCTATAACGATGAAAAAGATATTGACCAGATTGCAGACATCCTTAAATCGTATCCCGGTTCATTAACTACTTCAATAAAGTAAATCCCTATTTTTAGCAATGTGAATTATTTAAGATGCAATTTTTATCAAATTGATAAATATGCATGAACAATTGATATTGAATTATTTATTGGTTTAATTTTGCTTAAAATTTTAAAACCGAATAATATGTCAATTGCAAAACAATATTTAAAAACAAAACCTGTATGTAAAGTAACATTTACTGTACCTGCAGAGGATGCTAAGAAAGTAGCAGTAGTAGGAGACTTCAACAACTGGAATCCAAAAGGAACTTTGTTGAAGAAATTAAAGAATGGTACGTTTAAAGGAACCCTAGATTTGCCAAAAGAGACTACCTACGAATTCCGTTATTTGGTAGATGGCGCGTATGTTAATGAAACAGAGGCCGACAGATACCAGTGGAACGACTTTGCCGGTGCAGAGAACGCAGTATTGGAACTGTAAGTAGGAACCAACAATGTATTCAATCCGGGACTATTTTTTAGTTCCGGATTTTTTTATTCCTTAGGATATTAGGCGTGGAAAAATGGTGCTTTACAATATTAAACAGCCACCACTCCTTTAATATGCGGATGCGGGTCGTAGTTAAGCAAGGTGAAGTCTTCAAACTTAAAATTAAAGATATCTGTCACTTCCGGATTCAACACCATTTTTGGAAGCGGCCTTGGTTCCCTGCTTAGTTGCAGTGCTATCTGTTCCATATGGTTATTGTAGATATGGGCATCCCCAAACGTATGGATGAATTCTCCTGGCTCATAACCACATACCTGGGCCACCATCATGGTAAACAAGGCATAGGAAGCAATATTGAAAGGTACGCCAAGGAAGATATCGGCACTGCGTTGGTAGAGTTGGCAGGAAAGTTTTCCATCAGCTACATAAAATTGAAAAAAGGCATGGCAGGGGGGAAGGGCAGCTTTTCCATTGGCTACATTCTCCGCAAAAGATTTAGATGAATCTGGTAAGACACTTGGGTTCCAGGCAGCTACTAACATGCGTCGGCTATCCGGATTATTCTTTAAAGTAGCAATTAGATCCTTAATCTGATCGATGCCGTCGTTATTCCAGTTTCTCCACTGATGCCCATACACCGGGCCTAAATCTCCATTTTCATCAGCCCAGTCATTCCAGATGCGCACCCCGTTTTCTTGTAAGTACCCTATATTGGTATCCCCTTTTAAAAACCATAGCAATTCGTATACGATCGATTTCAGGTGTAACTTTTTGGTCGTAACCATTGGAAACCCCTTGCTGAGATCGAAACGCATTTGATATCCAAAAACACTGATGGTGCCTGTTCCGGTACGGTCATTTTTCTTATTTCCCTCCTGAAGTACGTGTTTAAGTAAGTCGTGATATTGTTTCATAAAGAATAGATACTTTGGTCTAAGTTCGTAAAATACTTTTGTAAAAATAAATAAACGGACTTTTTATCCTTTGGTAAGTAAGGTCTTCTTTTGAAAACTTATTAACGAAAAGTCATCTGTAAAATGATGGAAGTCCTTGTAGTAGTTTAGCCCAGGATCATCCCTGCTATGGTTGCAGATAGCAGCGAGGCAAGCGTTCCTCCAAGGACCGCTTTCATGCCAAATTCGGATAAGGTCTTCCGTTGTCCCGGAGCAAGGGATCCTATGCCGCCAATTTGTATACCTATAGATGCAAAATTGGCAAAACCGCATAACATGTACGTGGCCATAATGATCGATTTGTTGTAAGCAAAATGCGAACTATTTGTAAGATCTTTTAATTCTGCTAATTGAATGTAGCCAATGAATTCACTGGCCGCTAATTTCACCCCTAAGAGTTGACCCATAAGAAAGATGTCGCTCGTATTAACTCCAATAAGCCACATTAAAGGGGAAAAGATAACTCCTAAAATGGCTTCTAGCGAGAGTTGATCAAAGTCCGAGTTTGCTGCGATCCAAACATTTAGTGTAGTGATATCTCCAAACCATCCTAATATCCCATTAAGCATGGCAATAAAGGCAACAAAGACCAATAACATGGCCCCTACATTCACGGCTAATTTTAGTCCTTCCGTTGTTCCGTTTGCAATGGCATCGAGAACATTGGACCCAATTTTTTCATTCGATATTTCTATCTCTTTGGCTACATTCTCGGTTTGTGGATATAAAATTTTCGAAATAATGATGGCGCCGGGAGCTGCCATTACCGAAGCAGCGATGAGATGCCTTGCAAATTCTAACCGCAATTGCTCATCATTACCACCCAGAAATCCAATATAAGCGGCCAAAACTCCCCCGGCCACGGTGGCCATGCCACCGATCATCACCAGCAAGATCTCCGATTTATTCATTTTCTCGAGGTATGCCTTTATTAATAGTGGAGCCTCTGTTTGTCCTAAAAAGATATTCCCGGCCACACTTAAACTTTCAGCTCCCGAGATCCCAAGGACCTTTGTAAGTAACCAGGCTAATGCTTTTACAACTTTTTGAATTATTCCCAGGTAGTACAGCACCGATGTAAGGGCAGAAAAGAAAATAATGGTCGGTAGAATTTGGAATGCAAAAATATATCCAATATTAGGGTTGTCCAGGTTTAATAAACCACCAAATATAAATTCACTTCCCGCCAGGGTATATTTGAGAATTTCATTAAAAAATTCGCCCAGCACATTAAAAAACCATTGTATGGCAGGCACTTTGAGGATCCCTATCGCCAATAATAGTTGGATAGACAAACCTATTCCTACCGTTTTCCAGTTAATGGCCTTTCTGTTGGAAGAAAACATAAAGGAAATGAGGACAAGAACAGCCATCCCTAAAATACCCCTTCCGAGGCTACCCATAGAGAATCCCTGATTGGCAATGATATTGTCAGCAGCGGTACTTACAGTAACCGTATCGGTTATGGCAGGGATACTGTCCTGGGAAATCAGGTCTTGGCTAAAGGTCGTAATGGATAGCAACAAGAAAATTATGGGCATCCAACGATTTAGCTTCATACAGGTGCGTCTAGATTATTTACGTTTGGATATTTCATCGCGCAGGTGAGCAGCTTTCTCATAGTCCTCATTGGCTACTGCTTTAGTAAGTTCCTGGTGCAATTCCTTAAGACTTAATTCCTGGTATGGAGGAGTAGCACCTGAATCTATTTCAATAGCGTCGGTTTCCTGAAGAATTTCGTCTACTACTATACTGTCATCTACCTCTTCTTTTTCCTTATCCTTGGATGAAAACTTAAGAAATATACCTGCCTTGTCTAGAATGGTCTTGTATGTGAAAATGGGTGCATCGAAACGCAGAGCCAACGCAATGGCATCGCTCGTACGCGCATCAATAATTTCTTCTACCTTATCGCGTTCGCAAATAATACTGGAGTAAAATACCCCGTCTACCAGCTTATGAATAATAACCTGTTTAATAGTGATATCAAATCTGTCAGAAAAATTCTTAAATAAATCATGCGTTAAAGGTCGCGGAGGTTTTATCTCTTTTTCCAGGGCAATAGCAATAGACTGGGCTTCAAATGCCCCAATAACGATGGGTAATTTACGCTCCCCTTCAACCTCATTCAAAATTAATGCATATGCACCATTTTGAGTTTGGCTATACGAGATTCCTTTTATTTTTAAACGAACTAAACTCATAATTACTTAGATACCACAAAGGGCTATTTAAATATAAGGAATGTCCTATTTATTTAAACAGCCCTTTAGGGGCACAAATTAACAAAAATTAGGCGTTTTGCGTCTTAAAATCTTTTAATTTTTCGATGAGTTTAGGTACTACTTCAAAGGCATCACCAACAATTCCATAGTCTGCAGCTTTAAAAAATGGTGCTTCAGGATCGGTATTTATGACCACTTTTACCTTAGAAGCACTTACACCTGCAAGATGCTGTATAGCTCCAGAAATCCCCAGGGCAAAATACAGGTTTGGAGCAATGATTTTTCCTGTTTGT
>CBDUCK010000133.1:0-8019 GCA_965365635.1 uncultured Muriicola sp. | reverse complement strand
ATTTGTTTTTCTTTTTTTATTAAATTTGATAGTAATTCAGAAATATCTTTTTTATTAGAATCAATTACATCTGTTTGAACTTTAGATGAACATGCAGTAAAATTTACAATAATAAAAATTGCAATAGCGGCTATTGCTCTGGGCATTCTTATGATGCTAATTGCTATCGCAACGGGGGTAGGACTGAAATATAAAATACGGGAGAAAATCGCGGCGTTTAATGGTCATATCCAGATCTATAATTATGACAATAATGTCTCCGACGTTTCTGTAGTTCCGGTTTCATTGGAACAAGAATTTTATCCAGATTTTAATTTGGTTGAAGGAGTACGGCATATACAAGCTGTGGCCAGCAAGGCAGGGATAATCCGTACAGAAGATACGTTCGAAGGAATTATAGCAAAAGGTGTTGGAAAAGAATATGATTGGACCGTCTTTCGGGAATTTATGGTAGCAGGTCGACTACCAGATTATACTTCCGATTTAAATACGGAAGTAATCATGTCCAGGCTAATGGCTTCAAGATTGCAGTTGGGTGTTAATGACGAATTTTCTACCTTTTTTCTAAAAGAGGAAGACCCTTCGAAAATACCTAATCAACGTAAATTTAAAATCGTAGGAATCTACGATAGCGGATTTGAAGAATTTGATGGCACCTATATCTATGTTGATTTGCGACATATACAACGAATGAATCAGTGGTCTTCAGATGAAGTGGGGAATTTTGAAATTTTCCTCGATGACTTTGATGCAATAGACGTAAAGAGTAAGGAAATTTATGGCAAAACACTTTCAACCTTAGATACACAGACCATTAAAAATAAATATTACAAGATCTTTGAATGGATTGGTCTGTTCGACTTTAACATTGCTATCATTATTGGAATCATGATCATCGTAGGAGGCATCAACATGATCACTGCTTTGCTGGTACTTATCCTGGAACGAACGCAGATGATAGGAATTCTAAAAGCATTAGGGGCAGAAAACTGGAGTATTCGTAAAGTGTTTTTATACAATGCAGGTTACTTAATTATCATAGGATTGTTCTGGGGGAACCTATTAGGGTTAGGGGCCATTTGGGTTCAAAACCAGTATAAATTCTTTAAGTTTCCAAACCCGCAAGAATACTATATAGACTATATCCCGGTGTATATAGATGTTCCAACGGTTTTAGCACTAAACATAGGGGTATTGGTATTATGTGTGCTGATGTTATTAGTTCCCTCCTATATCATTACAAAAATTACACCCGTTAGAGCTATAAAATTCGAATAGTAAAAAGTAGATACTAGTTGAAATGACCTTTAGACTTTTTTAGAACGCTCTAGGCACTAAGAAAGCGAACTACTATCTTTGCACGTCTATGAAATATGCTGAAAATATATTAGGAACTATTGGGGATACGCCCTTAGTAAAAGTAAACCGGTTAACTTCGGAACTACCCTGTTTGGTGCTAGCCAAATATGAAACGTTTAATCCGGGGAATTCCGTAAAAGACCGTATGGCCCTGCAAATGGTAGAAGATGCTGAAGCTGAAGGCACATTGCTCCCAGGGGGGACTATAATAGAAGGGACTTCTGGCAATACAGGGATGGGATTGGCCCTGGTAGCTATCATTAAGGGCTATAAAATGATATGCGTCATCAATGATAAACAATCGAAAGAAAAAATTGATATTTTAAAAGCGATGGGCAGTGAGGTCTATGTGTGTCCAACCGCTGTAGCTCCTGAAGACCCTCGAAGCTATTATTCTACAGCAAAACGCCTTGCTCAGGAAATTCCCAACTCCTGGTATGTGAATCAGTATGATAATCCTTCCAATACAAAGGCTCACTTTTTAACTACCGGACCCGAGATCTGGGAACAGACAGAAGGGAAAGTTACCCATTTCGTTGTAGGAGTTGGTACCGGAGGTACCATTTCCGGTGTTGGTGCGTATTTAAAATCTAAAAATCCGGACATCAAAGTATGGGGGATAGATACCTATGGTTCGGTATTTAAGAAATACCACGAAACCGGGATTTTTGATAAGAATGAAATTTACCCTTACATCACCGAAGGTATTGGGGAAGACATTTTGCCAAAGAATGTAAATTTTGATGTCATAGATGGTTTTACCAAGGTGACAGATAAAGATGCTGCTATATATACCCGACGCCTGGCTAAGGAAGAAGGTATGTTTTTAGGGAATTCCGCAGGAGCAGCTATTAAAGGATTGCTACAATTAGAAGAGCATTTCACAAAAGATGATGTGGTTGTAGTTCTCTTTCACGATCATGGCAGTAGATATGTTGGCAAGATTTATAATGATGACTGGATGCGCAAACAAGGCTTTTTGGATTAGTTTTGATATCTTACCATTATTAATTACAATAGATTTAGGTCATACAAACCCTATAAAATATCTAATCAGCAACTTTATGAAACAGTCTATTAATCAGACATGTAGAATTGGCGTAATCTTTTTTGTGTGCTTTCTTATGTATTCCAACGGATGGACGCAGAAAATATCGCGCGTAGAACAAAAGATTGTGAAGACCATCGAAAGCAACAATGCAGAAGCTATCGATTTTTTAGAAAAAGTAGTAAATATCAATAGTGGTACCCTTAATGCAAAAGGTGTCAAAGAGGTGGGGATGGTTTTTAAAGAAGCATTCGATCAAATAAGTTTTGAAACCCAATGGATTGAAATGCCACCTGAAATGAACCGCGCAGGACATTTATTTGCTGAAACATCTGGGAATAAGGGCAAGAAAGTGTTGATTATTGGTCATTTAGATACCGTATTTGAAGAAAATAGCCCCTTTCAGCAATTTGAACGAATTAATGATAGTACAGCACATGCACCAGGCGGCAACGATATGAAGGGTGGCGATGTGATTGTATTGTTTGCTTTAAAGGCACTACATCAGCAGGGGCTATTAAATGATGCACAGATAATTGTGGCCTTTACCGGAGATGAGGAAAGTACAGGAAAACCATTAGATATTAGCAGAAAAGATTTAGTAGAGGCGGCTAAGCGGAGTGATATTGCTTTGGGATTTGAAACTTCCACAGGTTTTAATTACGCAACAGTGGCGAGACGAGGTGCATCAGGATGGGAAGTGGAAGTGAAGGGGAAAAGAGCCCACTCTTCTGGCATATTTAATGAAAAGACAGGAGCTGGTGCTATTTTTGAGATGTCTAGAATTTTAAACGCCTTTTATAATGAAGTAAAAGGGGAAGAGTACCTTACGTTTAATCCTGGTATATTACTAGGGGGTACGTTTCTGGAATATGATGAAAGCAGCAGTTCGGGTGAGGTTTATGGAAAATCGAATGTGGTGGCACAGACGGCCCTTGTAAAGGGAGGCTTGCGATTTATTTCGGAAGAACAAAAGGAAAATACCAGAGCAAAAATGCGGGCAATAGTGGCGAATAATCTTCCAAATACTACTGCTACCATACGTTTTAGAGATAGTTACCCGGCGATGAAACCTACCAAAGGAAATGATAATCTCTTAGCCCAACTGAATAAGGTAAGCCTCGACCTAGGGCAAGGGGAAGTAATTGGGTACGACCCCGGAAAACGTGGAGCAGCAGACACCTCTTTTGTAGCAAATTATGTGGATTGTTTAGATGGTTTGGGTACCATGGGCTCTGGTGCTCATACACCTAGTGAGACAGTTAACTTGAAGACAATTGAAGCCTTAACAAAACGAACAGCCCTATTATTACACAGGTTGATCAATGAATAGGTTATGATAGAACTTAATAATGCAGGCCAATCTGTAACCATTAACAAAGGAGAACTTACAAGTTATATTGTTGACGGGTATGAGTTGATGCATCAAAAAGGGAGTCCTGGCTGGGATCATACAGATACTGAGATGTTTCCCATAATAGGTCCAACAAAAGATGCCGGATATAGAGTGCATGTGCCTAAGGGGAATGCACTGCAAGATCAACATGGGCTACTTCGCGAATTACCCTATGACATAGTAATGAACGATAACAAGACAGCACTATTTGAGAAAACCTACACCGCGGGAACAATTATCAAGAATTCAAAATATCCGAATAAATCAACGGCAGAACGCCTAATTTGGCCCTATAGTTTTCAATTTAAAAAAAAGATTACCCTTACCCATACCGGATTGGAAATTACATTTACGGTTAAAGGGGAATTAGATATGCCCTTTATGATAGGGTACCATCCTGCCTTTAAATTACGTTCAAAGAATCCGGTAATCAAAACCGATGACCGTTCCTATTCAATAGAAGAAGTAATGGCAGCGGGCGACAGGGCCTTGGAAGTTCCAAATACAACTACACTTATTTTAGCAGATGAAAAAGAACTAATTTTGAAATCGAAGGGCTTTGGTAATTATATGTTGTGGTCACCAGTGCCTACGATGATTTGTATAGAACCCATATCGTTTTATCCATATGCTGTGGATCAAAATAATTTGAGCGAGGGGTTTCGGCATCTCAATAAACAAGAGGAAGTATTTGAAATACAAATGACAGTAAAATCATGACTCTAAACAAATAGTATACAAAGGATTTTTTGATATGAGACGACAGTTAGAAGAACATTATGGATATTTATTTGAGAAGGAATTACTTGATGAGATAGAAGCAGTAGGGGTCTGTAAAAAAGTAAAACAAGGAGACTTCCTCATGGATATCGGGGATCCTATTCTTGCAATGCCTTTATTGTTCAGCGGAGCTATTAAGGTAATGCGCGAAGATTCAGAAGGGGATGAACTTCTGTTGTATTTTATTGAGAAGGGAGACACCTGTGCCATGACCTTTTCTTGTTGTATGGGAAAAGGGAAAAGTGAGATTCGGGCTGTGGCAGAATCCGAAACCGAAATGGTTATGATTCCTATAGATAAAATGGAAGAATGGATGGGCCGTTATAAGAGTTGGCAACAATTCATTTTGGACAGCTATCATACCCGAATGCAAGAGCTTCTGGAAACGGTTGATACCCTGGCGTTTATGAATATGGATGAACGACTTCTCAAATACCTTCAAGATAAGGCTATGGTAACTCATAATGATCTTATACACACCACACATCAGGAAATAGCATCCGATCTTCATACGTCGAGAGTAGTTATTTCTCGTCTTCTTAAAAAAATGGAAAAAGAAGATAAAATAAACCTGCATAGAAATCAGATAAAAGTATTGGCACTTTAAAAATACAACAGGGTAAAGCAATACACTTCACTAACTCGTACCTTTAACTATGAAACACTTTTTTCCTTTTCTAGAGTGGATTCCCAGGTACCAAAAGAGATTTTTAAAAAGCGATTTGTTGGCAGGTCTTACCGTAGCTATTGTGCTTATTCCACAAGGAATGGCATACGCATTAGTAGCCGGGCTGCCAGCTGTGTACGGACTATATGCTTCCTTGGTGCCTGTGTTGATGTATGCGCTACTTGGCACCTCCAGAGGACTGGGAGTAGGTCCGGTTGCCATGGATTCCCTTTTAGTGGCTGCAGGGCTGGGAGCTATTGCAACTATTGGTCCGGATAATTACATAGCCATGGCCATTCTTTTAGCTTTTATGGTTGGCTGTATTCAATTGTCGCTAGGTCTTATGCGGATGGGTTTTTTGGTTAATTTCTTGTCAAAACCCGTCATTAGTGGTTTTACTTCCGGAGCAGCCCTGATTATCATGGGTAGCCAGTTAAAACATCTTTTAGGAACTGAAATAGAAAGAAGCAATCAGTTGCATTATATAGTGGTGAAAACTATTGAAAAATTGGGAGACACCAATCTTTACGATCTGGCTATCGGAGTTGCAGCTATCCTGGTAATGGTCTTATTAAAAAAATGGAATAGAAAAATCCCCTATATTCTATTGGTTGTTGCCCTCGGAACGCTGGTAGTCTACTACTTCGATTTATCGCTGCTGGGAGTAAAGATCGTTGGGGATATACCCGCAGGATTGCCTATGTTTTCGGTCCCTCAGATCGAAATTGAGATGTTGTCTGAGCTATGGCCCATTGCACTTACACTAGCTCTTATAGGGTATCTGGAAGCTATTTCTATAGGAAAGGGCATTGAAGACAAAAACAACGAAGACCGGATAGATGCCAATCAGGAATTGGTAAGCCTGGGAATGGCTAATATTACAGGTTCTTTTTTTCAATCGTATCCTGTTACCGCTAGTTTTTCGAGATCTGCAATATATAATGAAGCCCGTTCTAAGACCAATTTAGCAACAATTGTTACCGTATTAATTGTTTTAATAACCATTCTTTTTTTAACCCCTTTATTTTATTTCTTACCAAAAGCGGCCCTTGCCAGTATTATTATGGTATCTGTGTATGGATTGATCGACGTGGCCTATGCTAAAAGGCTTTGGAAATACAGAAGAGATGAATTTTTAGTATTGTTATCCACTTTTTTCATAACCCTGTTTATTGGTATTATGCCAGGAATACTAGTGGGAATTTTAATCTCCCTGCTTTTAATGGTCTACAGAACCTCTAACCCACATTTTGCTGAATTAGGGAAAATAAAGAATACAAAATACTATAAGAATGTTAAACGGTTTGGATCCGAGGCTCTGGTAAGAGATGATGTGCTAATAGTTCGGTTTGATGCCCAATTGTACTTTGGCAATGCAAATTATTTTAAAACCCAGTTGTTTAAATTAGTAGAAGATAAAGGGTCAGCCCTAAAGGCTGTTATATTAAACGCAGAAGCAATTAATTATATAGATTCTACAGCAGCGAATATGTTGCTGAGAGTTATTGAGAAACTCTATGAGAGAGGAATACATTTCTTTATCGCAGGTGCTATTGGGCCTACACGCGATATCTTATTTACAAGTGGTATCATGGAAGTATTGCCTAAGGAGTGTCTTTTTGTGGAAACAAAGGAAGCAGTTACCTTTTTTGATGACCCAGGAAGAAGATCCCAGATGAAATCTGCGGTAGCCTATCAAAGGAACTAAGTGGGTAACTAATGTTACTTAAGGTTTCTAATTATGCCGTATTTTTGTGGCTGTAAAAAAGGAATAACTATGAATATTGAACAAATTTATACAGGTTGCCTGGCCCAGGGAGCTTATTATATTGAAAGTAATGGCGAGGTGGCCATCATAGACCCATTACGTGAAGTTACGCCTTACATAACAAGGGCAGCAAATGATAGTGCACAGATAAAATATATATTCGAAACGCATTTTCATGCGGATTTTGTAAGTGGGCATGTAACCCTGGCAAAAGAAACTGGGGCAACCATTGTATACGGACCAAATGCGGATCCTACTTTTGAAGCATTAATAGCGACAGACGGACAGGAATTTAAAATAGGGGAGCTTACCTTAAAAGTGTTGCACACACCGGGCCATACCATGGAAAGTACCACCTATCTTTTAAAGGATAAAAACGGAAAGGATTATGCTATATTTTCTGGAGATACCCTTTTCTTAGGAGATGTAGGGCGACCAGATTTGGCCCAGAAAGCGGCAGACATGACCCAGGAAGACCTGGCAGGTCTTTTATTTGATAGTCTTCGAAGCAAAATTATGCCTTTGGCAGATGAGGTAATTGTGTATCCGGCGCATGGGGCGGGCTCGGCCTGCGGTAAGAACATGATGAAAGAAACCGTAGATACGCTGGGTAATCAGAAAAAGATGAATTATGCCTTAAGGGCGGATATGACTAAAGATGAATTTATTTCGGAAGTTACCCATGGGTTGTTGCCCCCTCCAAAATATTTCCCACTAAACGTAAAAATGAATAAGGAAGGATATGAAGATATCCGGGAGGTATTAAAAAGAGGAGCTAACGCCCTGTCACCAGAGGAATTTGAGATTTTGGCGAATGAGACTGAAGCCGTTATTTTGGACGTACGTCATCAGAAGGAATTTGTAAAAGGTCATATTCCCAGGTCGATTTTTATTGGACTAGATGGTGATTTTGCACCATGGGTGGGTGCATTAATTGCAGATGTTAAGCAAACAATACTTTTGGTTACACCAGAAGGGAGAGAAGAAGAGGCAGTTACCAG
>CBDUCK010000132.1:0-8066 GCA_965365635.1 uncultured Muriicola sp. | reverse complement strand
GTACAAGCTTGGGCTTACTTTAACGCCGGTTTGCCCCACGTGTTCGCTATGTGGGCGCCACCCCATATCACTTACAGGTTTAGAGCACGCGGTGGCACCGCCCAGCACTTCGGCTAAATTTTCGATCATCTCCCAATTTTCTGGTCCTTTAAGTCCTCTACCTGCAGAAACTACAATTTCGGCATCTGCAATGGTGGCTTTTCCAACCACTTTGTCTACGTCAACAGATGTAGCAGAGAAATCAGAGTCACTTACAGCTGGAGCAAAATTCTCTTCGGTACATGTGGTAGCATTCTCGGTAATTCCGTAGGCATTGTTTGAAACCCCAATGATCTTGATATCCGAATTTAACTGTGTATATGCAAAGCCTTTGTTGCTAAATGCTGTTCTTTTTACGACCATAGGACTGGTGCTTTCAGGGGCTGCCACCACATTGGTAACATAACCAGCACCTAATTTTCCGGCAAGCATAGCAGCCATGTATTTGGAATCTGTACTAGAACTAACCAGTATTATTTTGGCGTCTTCTTTCTGAACAGCCTGGGCCATAGCGCTAGCATATGCCTTTGCATTAAACGTTTTAAGCGAATCATCTGAAACGTTTAAAACTTTAGATACCCCATATGTGCCTAAAGCCGCAGTATCTCCCATGTTGAATGAAACCGCTGTTACGGAAGTCCCTAAGTCTTGTGCAACCTGGTAGGCATAAGAAGCTACTTCAAAGGCACTTTTTTTGAACTTTCCATTATCGGATTCTGTATATACTAGTACTGACATATCGTTACAATTTCTTTGTTAAATCACTTTTGCTTCGTTGTGAAGCAGGTTAATTAATTCATCTATGTTATCGGCTGCCACTAATTTAACGGCACCTTTTGATGCAGGTTTTTCAAAACGTATATCCGAAGTGGCATTCATTGCTTCAACAGGCTCTGTGACATTCAGCTTTTTTTGACGTGCCATCATAATGCCACGCATATTAGGAATGCGCAGATCACTTTCCTCTACCAGCCCTTTTTGTCCACCAATAATTAATGGTAATGAGGTAGCAATGGTTTCTTTTCCCCCGTCTATTTCTCTGATGGCGGTAGCTTTCTCCCCCTCAATTTCGAGACTAATACAGGTATTTACAAAATTGATATCTAAAAGGGCGGCAACGATTCCCGGTACCATACCCCCGTTGTAGTCGATAGATTCCCTGCCGGCTATAATAAGGTCGTAGCCTCCGTCTTTAATGACTTTAGCTAGCTGCTGGGCCACAAAATAACCATCTGTGGGTTCAGCATTCACCCTGATGGCTTCATCGGCACCTATGGCTAATGCTTTGCGCATGGTGGGTTCTGCCGTGGCAGGTCCTACGGTAACTACGGTTACACTTGCGCCTTGTTTTTCCTTGAACCACATGGCTCTGGTTAACCCAAATTCATCATTCGGATTAATTACAAATTGAACACCAGCGGTATCGAATTGGGTGTTATCTGGTGTAAAATTAATTTTGGAAGTAGTATCCGGAACATTGCTGATACAGACTAATATTTTCATGTTTTATGGCGTTTTTAAATCGTTAAAACAACGCTGCTAAGATAGCTAATAAATTTCTAAAATACTATGCACGCATAGTAAATATTTAATATTTTTTTTAATTCTTACAGGTCGTGAATTGAAGGATAATTTCCTATTTTTGTTCGCATTTTGATGCAATCCATATTAAGAGAAAAGCGAACATATGAAGACATTACAGTTTAGAGAAGCCATTGCAGAGGCCATGTCTGAGGAAATGAGGAAGGATGAATCTATCTACCTTATGGGAGAGGAAGTTGCTGAATACAACGGCGCATATAAGGCATCAAAGGGCATGTTAGACGAATTTGGCCCTGAACGGGTTATAGATACTCCCATATCTGAATTGGGGTTTGCAGGGATAGGAGTAGGTTCTGCTATGATTGGGAACCGACCCATTATTGAGTTTATGACCTTCAATTTTGCTTTGGTTGGGATCGATCAAATTATTAATAACGCTGCAAAAATCAGACAGATGTCCGGGGGACAATTTAATTGTCCTATAGTTTTTCGCGGACCTACTGCTTCGGCAGGTCAGTTGGCAGCAACACATTCTCAGGCATTTGAGAGCTGGTATGCGAATTGCCCGGGACTTAAAGTAGTAGTGCCTTCTAATCCTAACGATGCAAAAGGGTTGTTAAAAGCCGCTATTCGTGATGATGATCCGGTTATTTTTATGGAATCGGAACAGATGTATGGAGACAAAGGGGAAGTTCCCGAAGGGGAGTATACCATTCCACTTGGAGTTGCAGAGATTAAAAGAGAAGGAAAAGATGTGACCATTGTATCTTTTGGGAAGATCATAAAAGAAGCCTATAAAGCGGCAGATATTCTGGAAAAAGAAGGTATCAGCTGCGAAATCATAGATTTACGTACGGTAAAACCTTTGGATAAAGAAGCCATCATAACTTCTGTAAAGAAAACCAATCGTTTGATTGTTTTGGAGGAGGCATGGCCTTTTGGGAACGTTGCTACGGAAATCACCTATATAATTCAATCCGAGGCGTTTGATCATTTGGATGCACCCGTGATTAAAATTAATACTGCAGACACTCCGGCACCTTATTCCCCTGTATTATTGGCAGAGTGGTTGCCAAATCATGAAGATGTGATAAAGGCCGTTAAGAAAGTGTTATATAAATAAACAGTTCAAATACATTTAGATATATTAGCTTCGTCTATTCTGTTAGACGAAGTTTTTTTTTAAAGGAATTTTATTCGAAAGTAACTTTGCGATAGATTTTTTTAAAATGCATGTAAGTAATACGGTTTAAACAGACCTATCCTTTGCATGACATAGAAAACAGTATGAAAAAATTCCTTGTAGTACTCTCTTTACTTGCCAGTTGTTTTGCCTTTTCCCAAACTAAGGTTAGCGGTATTGTCATAGATGAAGCAGGGGTTCCTGTAGCATTTGCGAATGTATTGTTTAAAAACTCCACAGAGGGGACCACTACCAATGATGATGGTAGATTTTACCTCGAGTCCAACGAAGATTACTCTACCCTATCTGTGTCGTTTATAGGTTATCAAACAGAAGAGGTGACATTAGAGGGTTCTGTAAACTACAATCTCGAAATTACCTTGATGGAAGGAGAGCAGCTCGATGAAGTAGTGGTGTATGTTGGAAAGCGATCTAAAAAGAACAATCCGGCTATTGACATTCTAAAGAAAATCTGGGCTAAGAAAAGGATCAATGGAGTTCGTAAGTTTAAACAATATCAATATGACAAATATGAGAAGATAGAGTTCGATCTAAATACCATAGACAGTGCTTTAATGAAAAGCAAGGTATTTAAGGGACTCGAATTTGTCTTTGCGGACCTTGACACTTCCCGGATTACAGGAAAAACCTATCTGCCGATATTTTTAAACGAGTCGTTCTCCAAAATTTATGGAAATAATACCCTGGATGAGGAGCGGGAGGACGTGCTGGGGACAAAAAATTCCGGATTCACTAATAATCAGGCGATCATTGCTTTTGTTGAGGATTTGTATTCGGACTATGATGTGTATGAAAACTATTTAAAATTTTTCGATAAGAGCTTTACGAGCCCTCTGTCTAAAACAGGGGTAGATGTGTACAATTATGTGCTTTCGGATTCCGCTTTTGTAGAAAATAAGTGGTGCTATCATATTATATACTACCCTCGCCGAAAGAATGAACTAACTTTTAAGGGCGATTTTTGGGTAAACGATACCACGTATGCCATAAAGAAGATCAATCTGGAGGTTACCAAAAGTGCCAATATCAACTGGGTAAAGGAGATTTATATAGAACAAGATTTTACTGTAGTAAACGATTCTGTTTTTCTGTTGAAACGGGATTATATGTTAACCGATTTTAGTTTTAGTAAAAAAGAAGATTCAAAAGGAATGTACGGAAAGCGAACTACCGTATATGATAACTACCTGTTCGATAAGGAACAGCCTAAAACATTTTACAAAAACGCCACAGACCCTTTCGATCCTATTGTGTTTGAAAGAGACAGTGTCTTTTGGCAAAATAACCGCCTCGAATCTCTCAATAAAGATGAATCGGGAATCTTTAAATTGTTAGATACCTTAAAAACGGTTCCCAAGTTTAAGACATATTATAATATCGTGAGTATTCTGGGCTCTGGGTATATTGAAATTGATAAATGGGATATTGATATAGGAGACATTTACAGTGTGTTTGGGTATAATGATGCAGAAGGTATACGCCTTAGAGGTGGGGCCCGCACCTATTTTGGACAGAACGATCCGTGGCGACTTGAAGGGTACATGGCCTACGGTTTTGGAGACCACAAAGTGAAGCATGGTTTTTCTGCCAAATGGCTCCTCGACAGAAAAAGCAGGCTAATTATTTCTGGAGGAAATCGCCGCGATATAGAACAATTGGGATTAAGCCTCACTGCCACTAACGATGTGATGGGAAGAAGTATCGCCTCTTCTTCTGTGTTAACGGTGGGGACCAATGACCGCTTATCTAACATTAATTTAAGTACGTTTAATGTGGAATTGGAACCGTTACCTAATTTTCGAATACGGTTTGGGGGGTCATTACGGACCATTAGTTCTGCCTTGCCAGAAGCTTTTAGTCTGGATTATGTGGATCCGGAATCCCCCACGGGGATCTCTTCCGAGGTAACCCAATTCGATATTAATACTACCCTTGTTTACACCCCGGGGAAAAGAACTATTGGGTATGGGGTAGAACGGCGTAATGTAAATGATAATTATGCTACCCTGCTCTTAAATTATACAAAAGGACTAGATACCTTTTTGGAAAGCGATTTTAATTATGAGAAATTACAATTCTCCTATACCCAGCCCTGGCAAATAGGTGGTTTTGGCAGATTACTAAGCACAGTAGAGGTAGGGAAGACATTTGGAGAGGTTCCATTGGGGCTTTTAAATGTAGTGCCTGGTAATCAGACCTTATTCTCGCTCTACAATACGTTTCCAAACCTTGACTTTTACGAGTTTGTAACAGATACCTATACTTCCCTGCATTTAGAGCAGAATTTTAATGGCAGGTTCTTTTCCCGTATCCCCTTTATGAGGAATTGGGATTTGCGGGAGATTGTAGGTATACGTGGTGTCTGGGGTCAGTTATCAGATGAGAACATTGCACTGAACAGCCCTACTAATATTCCACTGTTAGCACCCGCCGACAAAATTTACTGGGAGTACTCTTTTGGTGTTGGGAATATTTTCAGGATTTTCAGGATCGATTTTAATTTTAGGGGGAATTACCTGGAAAACCCCGGTGCACGTCCGTTTAGCGTAACCGGTACCTTTGGTTTCAGCTTTTAGTAAACAGATATTTCCTATTTGAAGCAGACCTCCTATGGCAACCAAAAATTAGTGCTTTTATATTCTAAACTGTTTTACTACTTTTGCACCCGTTTTAATCGTATAAATAACGAATCAATATGGATTTAATCGTAAAATTTCTACCAGCATTTGGTATTGTGGCCTTGCTGTTTGTTTTCTTAAAGAATATGTGGGTCTCCAAACAAGAAGTAGGGGACGCAAAAATGGCAAGAATAGCCAAGAACATCGCCGATGGTGCCATGTCTTTCTTAAAAGCAGAGTATAAAATACTCGCAATTTTTGTTGTGGCCGTAGCCGTGTTGCTTTATTTTAAAGGCGCTAATGAAGTAGGATCTAATGGAGCAGTAGCCCTATCATTTATTGTTGGTGCTTTGTGTTCCGGACTTGCAGGTTTTATTGGGATGCGTGTAGCTACCAAGGCCAATGTTAGAACCACACAAGCTGCAAGAACTTCTTTAGGAAGAGCGTTAGAAGTTGCTTTCGCCGGTGGTTCTGTTATGGGACTGGGAGTTGTTGGTTTAGGAGTTTTAGGATTAAGTGGATTATTCATGATCTATCAGGAAATTTGGCCAGGAGCTGATAACCTGTCGATGGTATTGAATGTACTTTCAGGATTTTCATTAGGTGCTTCCTCTATTGCACTTTTTGCACGTGTTGGTGGTGGAATATATACAAAGGCTGCGGATGTAGGAGCCGACCTCGTTGGTAAAGTGGAAGCAGGGATACCGGAAGATCATCCGTTAAACCCGGCAACAATTGCGGATAACGTAGGAGATAACGTAGGTGACGTTGCAGGGATGGGAGCCGATTTGTTCGAGTCTTATGTAGGTTCTATTATAGGAACCATGGTATTAGGGGCGTATATCTTTACCCCCGGTTTTGAAGGCTTAGGTGCGGTATATTTACCATTGGTATTGGCTGCGGTTGGTATAATTATGTCTATTATCGGAACCTTCTTTGTAAAAGTAAAAGATGGTGGAAATCCACAAACAGCTTTGAATATTGGAGAATTTGGATCGGCTGGTTTAATGGTAGCAGCTTCTTATTTTATTATCCATGCACTAATCCCGGAATCTGTCGAAGGCTTGCCATTCGGAGCTATGGGTGTTTTTTGGGCTACCATTGCAGGTTTAGTTGCCGGCTTAGGAGTTGGGAAGATCACAGAATATTACACGGGTACAGGCACAAAACCTGTTAACTCTATTGTACGCCAATCAGAAACCGGAGCAGCTACGAATATCATTGCTGGTTTAGGAGTAGGGATGATGTCTACAGCTATTCCAATACTATTGATTGCAGCAGCTATTTTAGTTTCGCATCATTTTGCCGGACTTTACGGTATTGCTATTGCAGCCGTTGGGATGCTTGCCAATACAGGAATTCAGTTAGCAGTAGATGCCTACGGTCCTATTTCTGATAATGCAGGTGGTATTGCTGAAATGGCAGAATTGCCAGGAGAAGTACGTGAGCGTACCGATAAATTAGATGCAGTAGGAAATACAACAGCAGCAATTGGTAAAGGGTTTGCTATTGCTTCTGCGGCGTTAACAGCACTTGCTTTATTTTCTGCCTTTATGAAAGTTGCTAACGTAACATCTATAGACGTATCCAGACCAGATATTATGGCTGGTTTATTAGTAGGTGGTATGTTGCCATTCGTATTCTCAGCATTGTCTATGAATGCGGTGGGGCGTGCAGCTATGGCCATGATAGAAGAAGTGCGTCGCCAGTTCAGAGATATACCTCAATTGAAGGCCGCTTTGGAAGTAATGAGAAAGTACGATTCCGATATGTCGAAAGCTTCTGAAGCAGATCGTAAGATCTTTGATGCGGCTGATGGGTATGCAGAATATGATAAATGTGTGGATATATCTACAAAGGCTTCGATCAAAGAGATGGTATTACCGGGTCTTTTAGCGATTGCTGTACCTGTTGCCGTTGGTTTTATTGGTGGTGCAGAAATGTTGGGAGGTCTTTTGGCCGGAGTTACAACAGCAGGAGTTTTGATGGCTATCTTCCAGTCGAATGCTGGTGGTGCCTGGGATAACGCCAAAAAGATGATTGAGTCTGATGGTAGAAAAGGTTCAGATGCTCACAAAGCAGCCGTAGTAGGAGATACTGTTGGTGATCCTTTCAAAGATACCTCAGGACCTTCTTTGAACATCTTGTTAAAATTAATGTCGGTAGTAGCCTTGGTTATTGCACCAAGTATTGCATTATCTTCAGATAGCATGACTGCTTATAATACTGAAAAGGCTGCTACAGAAATGGTAGCCCAGAGTATGAAAAAAGAGGTTCGTGTTGAGATGAATAAAAACGATGATGGAACTGTTACTGCAACAGTAACTACTACCACTACTGAGGACGGAACTGAGAACGTAAACGAGCAGGTATTTACCGGTACCATGGAAGAAGTTGAAGCTAAAATAGAAGCTTTGAACGAGATGAAAGATGGAGCTAAGATTCAGATCAAAAAAGTAATTGAAAAAGAAGTAGAGGAGAACTAACCGCTGCTAATAAGTTACTATATAAAAAACCCCGTGAATAATTCACGGGGTTTTTATTTTTATATAAGTAAACCGGCTAAAAAAGTCCGTTTATTTCCCCGTCAATTTTAGTGATAACTTCCCCCAGGTGTTCCGGATTGTCCACAAAATCTAGATCATCTACATCTATCACCAATA
>CBDUCK010000131.1:0-8153 GCA_965365635.1 uncultured Muriicola sp. | reverse complement strand
ACCTCCAGAAGCTAGTGTGCTACCTGTTTCCAATGGGTTGTCCGAGGCATAATACGCATACCTTACTTTTATGTCTTCCCGAATGCTCTTTCTTATTTTAGAGGCGGATTGAATCGCCTTTTGATAATGCACCCCTTCCATTTCCAAGCCAATGACGCCCCAGGTAGAATCATGGAAGAATTTTAGAATGTCCTTATTCTGCAGCGAAGTTCCTAATACGGTAATCATAGTTCCTTCCAATACTTTTAAACCGTTGCCTTCAAAATCAGCTGCGCAAAGTTCGTTGTGGAATGGATAATTATCCGAAGTTCCCTCAAAAATATGGGCAGATGGGATCATTAAATCACCTTTTCCCCCTTCCAGGATGCCTGCTTTTCCCATAATTGATATTGAAGCCATATTTAAAAATACCGGCTTTTTATTTTTTGCCTCATAAGGCTTTAATAGCTCATCTATAGATTCATAGGCTTGTTCCCCAAAAGCATAGTCCATCACAAAGATAACAGGTTTCTCGTCATCTGGAAGACCTTCAGGCAAGTCATAGCAACATGCATCCTGCCCTAACTTGGCCATATCGAAGATCTGCACGTCAATATTGGTGCCGGAAACATCTTTGATTTCGATCATGCCATTTTTTTTGGCATTTGCTATCACCTTATTTCTAAGCTTCTGATTCTTTTCCAAACTAAGTTGCTCATATACTTCGAGTGATCCATTATCCGGAAACTCCTTGATTAATGCTTTTTTTGCAAACAGCGAGTTTACCACACTATGCATATTAGCACTGATAATATGAATGGGTCTGTTAATTAGTCCTTGCTGTTGTAATGTCTCCTTTACATTATGGGCCCAAAGATCTCCATGGATATGATGTCCTAATCGTTCTCTTAGCAAGGAGCTGAAGGTAATGGTCCTTTTCTCTCCCCCAGTTTCTTCCTCAATCGCCAGTTTTCCTAACCAATAAATAATCCTTAAAAAACGTTCGGGATCTTTCTTCGTCGCCAATTTCTCATACACCTCCATCGTCTCAACAAAGGATCTTCCGAGGATATTTGCAGTATGAATAAGCGCCACTTCCTTTTCGGCCTGGGTCAGCTTTGATTTCTCAACGGCCAATTCTAATTTTTTCCAATCACGAATCGTCTTGTCTGTATCTTCAATAAGTACCCGATTACAAATTTTACCCGATTCAATAAATAGAAATGTTAGGTGTGTAAGAATATCATAAATATCTGACCGCCCCCGGGTTATCTCTACATTCATTTGTTCCGCATCTATTCGGTAACAATTTCTTCTACGTTTTGGTGGTATAATGGCTTTAAAATGTGATTTAGAATAGCCTTCATCTGAGGTTAAATTGATAAACCTGCATTGTTCTATGCCCTCTGGAAGACGCTCTAAAACATACATGAGCCCGCTAAGCTCTGCTTTTTCCTCGGCGATAGAACCATAAATTTCGGGGCGAAGTAAGAGCAATGCATTACGCAAGGTTTCTCCTGAAATCCCCATAGGCTTATAAAACCCTCTATTAAATAAATGCCTCATGGTAATATATAAACGCTCTATGGCGTTGGTAGATTCCTGGGCTCGTGTTGTTTCTTTTATTTTACTCATAAATTGATACAAAAGTACACCATAAATTTCTGTTTTGTACTCCTAATATAGGCCGGCTAAACCTACACTGATGACCAAAAAAGTTGTTGGGCTTCAGCCGCCAAAAACAAACGTAGTAAGAACATCTGCTATCTTCCTGTCATTTGAAAGCCGCTGTACCTTATTTTGCCCACCTAACTTGCCTACTGATTTCATGTACTCCTGAAAACCACCTGGCGGTATAATCCTAATTTTTAATGGCTGTAAGATCTTCCCCTGAATTAAATCCTTGTAATAACTGTTTTGTTCTTGCAGCACATTATCTAGTGTACGTGCAAATAATTCCATATCAGAAGGTACTTGTTCGAACTCAACCAACCATTCATGGAAAGGAAATTCTTCTCCTTCCGGGGTAATTTGAGGCGCCACTGTAAATTCATTCACCCGGGCATCTGTTGCCATTATTGCAGCCTGCATTGCTTCTTCTACTTCTTTGGCAATTACATGCTCGCCAAAGGCTGAAATGAAGTGCTTAATTCTTCCAGAAACTACAATTCTATATGGATTTATAGAAATAAACTGAACGGTATCTCCAAGGTTGTAGGCCCATAGGCCGGCATTTGTGGAAATGATCATCACATAATTAACTCCTATTTCAACATCTTTAATTGTAATACGTCTGGGGTTTTCATCATAAAAATCAGCTGCCTTTACAAACTCATAGAAGATCCCGGAATTGAGTAACAACAACATTCCTTTTTGATTCTGACGGTCCTGATAGGCAAAAAATCCTTCACTCGCCGGAAATAATTCTATACTTGCTACTTTTCTGCCAATTAAGTTTTCATAGGTTGCCCTGTAGGGTTCGTAATTAACTCCTCCGTAAATAAAGAGTTCAAAATTTGGAAAAAGATCCCCTATTTTCTTTCCGGAGGCTGCCTTTAATTTCTCAAAATACATTTGTACCCATGAAGGGATTCCGGCAATTACCGTCATATCCTCATTTATAGTTTCCTTTACAATCGTATCTACCTTGGTTTCCCAGTCCTCAATACAATTAGTCTCCCAACTCGGCAGCCTGTTTTTTTGAAGATAGTTAGGCACATAATGTGCAGAAATTCCTGACAACCTCCCTAATTTAATCCCATTTTTTTCAGTTAATACGGGACTGCCCTGCAAAAAAATCATTTTGCCGTCAACAAAACGGGTATTCCCTGTTTCATATATATAATTTAGAATGGCATTTCTGGATGCCTCCACCTGATTTTTAATTGAAGGTTTTGTGATAGGAATATACTTGGCGCCGGAAGTGGTTCCGCTAGTCTTGGCAAAGTAGATAGGCTTCCCTGGCCACAAGACATTGGGTTCCCCTGCAACCATCTTGGTTACATAGTCCGATAATTCTTCATAATCCCGAATAGGAACCTGTTTTTTATACTCTTCATAGGTGCTAATGCTATGAAACTTGTGGTCCTTTCCAAACAAGGTGTTGGCCCCCTTCTTAATTAATTCTTGAAATACTCTTTCCTGTGTTGCTAACGGATCCTTAAGCCATTTGCATGTCTTTTTATGAATATTCCGTGCAAAGATCTTGGCAGCAAAAGCTTTTAGAGACATTATTATTAATTAAAATCTATATAATTTACGGGGTTCACCGGATTCCCGTTGGTCCATAGTTCAAAATGCAAATGAGGGCCCGAGGTAAATTCCCCCGTGTTTCCAACGGAAGCAACCACTTCTCCCACTTGTACAATATCTCCTTGCGATTTAGTGAGCGACCCATTATGCTTATATACAGACAATAATCCATTTTCATGTTCAATGATAATTACATAGCCTGTTTCTGCCGTCCATTCTGCAAAAATGACAGTCCCATTCGCTACAGATTTAACCGCAGCATCTTTTTCGGTTACAATATCCACTGCAAAATGCTTTTTATCGGCATCATATTCTTGTGAAATAATACCGCTTACGGGGGAGAATAATACCAGGCTTTCCCCGGTGGCGGCCCGCTCAAAAAGATTGTATTTATCTTCTAGCGCCACTTGCGCACGTAAAATGGAATCTTCGCGAATAGGAGATAAGTCGATGGTAGAAGGGTCTAATTTAAATTGTCCAAACAAAGAATCCCGCTTTATTTCGTTATTCTCAACATCTCCCCTCAAGACCATTCTTACATTATCTAAATACCTGTTGGTATAATTTAATACATTTACCAAAGAATCTGTTTTGTAGGTAAGGTCTGTAGCTTGTTTTTTAAGCCTGGTTGAAGAATACCCCGGAATATATTCGCGTAATGGGGTAAACGCAATTAGTAAAGTGGTTAAACCTATAAGGACCACAATGAAGAGTGTCCCGGTTATAAATACATTTAAACGGCTTAGTTTAAAAGAAATTTTTTCTTCAAACGTACTTTCATTTAATATCACCAATCGATACTTGTGTAAAAGCTTGCGTTTTATTTCTTTTCTTTTCTTTCCTTTCTTGGCCATGGCACACAAATATACATCACGTATTTAATTTCAACTTATTTCCTGCTTAAAATTCCAATAATGTTTGACTCTTCGTTCTTTTCTATCCCCCGTTTACACATATCTCGTTTTTGCAGCAATTAAATATACATCTTCGCGTTACTATTAACAGTAGCATATTAACTTTTTTAGTACATTTGTTAGGATTTAAATTATAAGAACATGACTTTATTAATACCTTTTTTGGCCATTGGACCCTGGCAAATAGCCGTCGTAGTGGTGTTGGTTTTATTGTTATTTGGAGGCAAGAAAATACCAGAATTAATGAGAGGACTTGGTAGTGGTATCAAGGAGTTTAAGGACGCTTCAAAAGAAGATGATCAAATAGAAGAGAAAAAAGATTAATTAGTTAATCTCAGCATACCTAAAAGCACCCTGAATAGGGTGCTTTTTTGTTTCTGGTATCGCCGGTAACTAGTACACACTACTATTTTCTGCAGAAAAAAGAGTTAGTGACTGCCAAATTAGGAGATTTGCCTTAATATTCTAATTGGTATTTTAATTAAAAATTATCTTTTCCGTGATTTTATTCAGACATAACTATTTGTTTCTTCTGTATCCTTTTGTACAACCTCCAAACTTTCCTTTTAGGCACCCGTTTCTTTTACATTGTATCTATTTGAAGATTCCAAAAACGCGGAATACATCAATTCACGACAAAAATCTTCCGTTTCACAACAAAAAGTAACGCTTCAGCATAAGATCAGGTAATTTCGTCGTTAGAACAAGATAAACCAGAATTGGTATTGAACGCAAATAATAGAAATACCATTTTTAAGACCTCTGGCCACTTTAAACTCATGAAGATAATACCAACTAACCTGTTACTCGCTATAATGCTGGCATGCACCTTACTAGGCAACGCCCGTGAATATAGTTCGTCTTTAAACAAAACAGGGGCTACTACACTTACCGAAACCTCCGTTGGCGCAGCAAAACAACTATTTATAGCTGCAGCAAAACAACATAATATTGCTACAAAGACAGTACGTGGATTTGACAATATTTATAATGGTTATTACCTGATAACGGGTGTTTTTGGAGTGCAACAGAATGCAGAAAAATTTGTTCGTGCTTTAAAGAACAAAAGACTAGACCCAAAACTATTTTCAAATCCTGAAAATGGTCTTAACTATGTCTACATAGACAGGTTGTCTAACGGAAATGACGCTATTTCTTCCTACCTATCTGCATTGAATGCCGGGTATAAGGATAAAATTTGGATTTTAAATGTCATAGAAAGTAAAGACTTGCCCGCCGAAAAGCCAAAACAACTTTTAGAGAAGCAGCATTTTGAAAATTTTAAAAGTGCTGCCAAAAAGAATAATATTGCAACCAGAACTGTCACCGGATTATCCGATGTACAGAGTGGGTATTATATGATAGCAGGAGTTTTTGGGGACAAGAGTAATGTTTGGAAGTTTAGACAGCGACTATCTGCTAAAAACATCGACTCATATTCCCTGATACACCCAACAACTAAGCTAAATTATGTGTATTTGTCACATACACAAGATTGGAAGGAGGCCTTGTCCTCCAGTATATCGAAATTTAACGGCCGTTATAACGATAAGGTTTGGATCATGAATGTTCAATCCGATTCGCAAAAACTTATAGAAGGCAACGGGGCAATTAGGCAGAAAAAAACGACTCCAGTTATCGTTCGAAGACCTGTTCTCTCCGAAACAACAAGAAGTTTTCTATCTAAGGACCCGCCAAATAGCAAACTTATTCAAAAAGCAGATGACTACTTTGAAAAGATGTGGTATGCTGAAGCGGCAGAGCTCTATGAAATGGTATTATCTGAAAGCAAGGAAAACTATACCTATGAGATTATTCAAAAAGCCGGGGATTCGCACTACTTCAACTCCAATATGGAGCGAGCCTTTCATTGGTATGACATCTTATACACGAAGTATAAGGATGATGTATCGGCAGAAAATATATTTAAATATGCGCATAGTTTAAAAGGAACCGGGAAATACGCCAGAGCAAAACGCTTAATGCGCTTATACGATAAAAAACTCAAGAAAGAAGGGGGAAGAAGGTATGCGATGGATGATCCAAGAACAACTCCCAAAGAAAAGGTATTAGACAATATCCTCACTACAGAACAGCCAGGGTATTCTATCCGAAACATAGCTACTAATTCTGAATATTCAGATTTCTCACCTATGTTTTATAATGAAGATGAGTTAGTATTTGCATCAGCAAAGGATTCTTCATTTTTTAGTACCCGTCGGTATAAATGGAATAATCAACCCTATTTGGATTTATATGTTGCCAAGGTAAATAAGGAGTCCCAAGAAGTAAAGAATGCTATTAAGTTCTCGAAAAAGATCAACACAAAATACCATGAAGCATCTGTTACTTTTTCGCCAGATAACCAAACCATGTACTTTACCAGAAACAACTATGGGAAGAAGTTAAAGCGCGATAAAAACGGCATAAACAATTTAAAGATCTACAGCTCTAAAAAAGTTGATGGTGAGTGGACTGAAGCCAAAGAACTTCCTTTTAATAGTGACGCTTTTTCAACCGGACACCCTGCATTGAGCCCTGATGGAAAACAACTATATTTTGTATCAGACAGGCCAGGTCGTTTAGGGGAAACCGATCTATTTGTAGTAGATGTACTAGGTGATGGTTCCTTTTCTGAGCCCAGAAACCTGGGGCCTGAGATTAATACTGAACGCAAAGAAATGTTTCCTTTTATCAACAACAAGAAATTATATTTTTCCTCCAATGGTCATGTAGGGCTCGGCGGCCTCGATGTCTACGAAGTTCCTTTTGATGATGAAAACGGATTTTCGGAAGTTAGAAATATGGGTAAGCCCGTAAACAGTAAAAAGGACGACTTTTCTTTTATCGTAAATGAAGAAACTCAGAGAGGATATTTTGCTTCCAACAGGCGTGGGGGAAAAGGAGATGATGACATCTATTCATTTAGTCGTTTAATCCCGGAAGAAATTAATTATAACGCCATTGCAGGAGTGGTTACAGAGCTGGTAACAGGCGATGTGATGCCAGAAGCTCTTGTGACTTTGTTAGACGAGAACAATATAAAGCTAAAGGAAGTTATTGCTGATAAAAATGGAAGTTTCGTATTTGAAGATCTGGATGGAAATACCAAATATACCGTAAAGACAACAAAAGATTCTTTTTCCGAGGATGTAACGATGGTTTCTACCAAAGATAATGAGCTAGTGGATATGGCCGTGAATATGAAGAAGCTCGAGGAACTTATTGTTATTGAAGAAGGCATTAAAAAGTTGAAGCTAGATATGATCTTCTTTGATTTCGACAAAGCTTACATTAGGCTTGATGCCGCTACCGAGCTAAATAAACTAGTTAGTATTATGAACGCAAATCCAACTATGGTGATTAAAATTGAATCTCATACAGATTCGAGGGGGAATGCGGCCTACAATAAATACCTGTCGGACAGAAGAGCAAAATCTACCAGGAACTATATTATTTCTAAAGGAATAAATCCAAAGCGAATTGAAAGCGCCATTGGATATGGTGATGAACAACTATTAAATGAGTGCGATGGATCCGTGCGTTGCAGCAGAGAAAAACATCAGCTTAACAGACGCTCCGAATTTATTATTTTGAACATGTAAATCAGGCCAATCAACCCTTAAGAACCATCTGTATGTACTACAGGTGGTTTTTTTGTGACCTCTGGTTATACCGCCTATAGTTACTCATAGAACTAGTTAAAATCTCCTACACAACAGGAACACAAGGATATACAACAATTTCATAGTGGCTGCATACGTCAACTGCTAAATGAAAGTTATACCTGTAACGAAAATAGGTACTAACATTTAATCCCAACTACATGAAACATATTTTACTCCTAAAAGAAATCTATTTAGAAGCCTTTAAAGATCTGGGCTCCTATTTTACACGTAACGCTTTGAAAATATTCACCTGGTTTTGCCTCGCTTGTTTAGTTATAGTACTCTATGCCTTTATATTTAGAGTAGCAACGGGATTTGTTTTTGACTAGATTATAGATCA
>CBDUCK010000130.1:0-8220 GCA_965365635.1 uncultured Muriicola sp. | reverse complement strand
CTTGCTCTGATCCGGGAGTGATGGTAAATTCGGAATTAACCTTCAAGTTTTTATCGAGAGCCTGCTTTGCTACAGAGGCAGCACGTGAAATATCCTCATAGGACGAGTTAGTACAGGATCCAATGAGTCCAACTTCAACATTTAAAGGCCAGTCATTTTTCTTAGCAGCCTCACTCATTTCTGAAATAGGGGTTGACAAGTCTGGAGTAAACGGTCCGTTTAAACGTGGCTCTAACTCTGATAGGTTTATTTCTATCACCTGATCGAAATAGTCTGCCGGATTCGCATATACCTCTGCATCTGCTGTTAAATAGTCGGCCACCTTATTGGCGGCATCTGCAACCTCGGCTCTCCCTGTAGCTCTCAGATATCTATCCATTGTAGGGTCGTAACCAAATGTAGAAGTAGTGGCACCTACTTCAGCACCCATATTACAAATAGTACCTTTTCCAGTACACGACATAGAAATTGCACCTTCACCAAAGTACTCCACAATAGCTCCTGTACCACCTTTCACCGTAAGTATATCTGCTACTTTTAGTATCACATCTTTAGGCGCCGTCCACCCCGAAAGTTTTCCGGTTAACTTAACACCAATTAACTTCGGAAATTTAAGTTCCCAAGCCATTCCTGCCATTACATCTACAGCATCGGCACCACCTACTCCTATAGCTACCATTCCAAGTCCTCCTGCGTTCACCGTATGCGAGTCGGTTCCTATCATCATTCCTCCAGGAAAAGCATAATTCTCTAACACTACCTGGTGTATGATACCAGCCCCTGGTTTCCAAAAACCAATGCCATACTTATTGGAGACAGATTCAAGAAAATCGAAAACCTCATTGCTTGTTTGATTTGCACGCTTTAAATCGGCCACAGCTCCTACCTTCGCCTGAATTAAATGATCACAATGCACGGTAGTTGGCACAGCCACTTTTGGCTTCCCAGCGTGCATAAATTGTAACAACGCCATTTGGGCAGTTGCATCCTGACATGCTACCCTGTCTGGGGCAAAATCAACATAATCTTCCCCTCTTTTGAATATTTTGGAAGGATTTCCTTCCCAAAGGTGTGAGTATAATATTTTTTCAGAAAGTGTCAGGGGCTTACCCACAAGTTCGCGGGCTTTATCTACCCGTTCTGCCATGTTCGCATAAACACCTTTAATCATGTCAATATCGAATGCCATTATATGCCGGTTTAGTATTATAGAATCCGTCAAAGATAGAAAAAATAGAGCCGTTAATGAAACTTTTTAAGGGGCATAAACGCATATTATTCAATCAATAATTAGAGTCTCTAATTATTACAATAATCTAAAATTAAGTACTAGTAAAATATTAGAATGAGGTGCTAAATACCCTCTGATTTATTGAGAAAAATATACTCTTGTGGTGTCCTAAATTAGGACAATTCAGCAGCTTATAGCAAATGAACTATGATATCTTCTTCAGATATTCCTTCTGCCTCAGCTTTGTAGTTCTTTATGATACGATGCCGCAATATCCCCATAGCTACTGCCTGTACATCTTCGATATCGGGAGAAAACTTTCCTCGGATGGCTGCATGTGCCTTTGCCCCAAGCACTAAATTCTGGGAAGCTCTTGGCCCTGCACCCCAGTCGAGATATTGGTTTACGTAATCAGAGGAGTTTGGCATTCCTGGTCTTGTACTGTGCACTAACTTTACAGCATAATCCACCACATTGTTGGGCACAGGAATTCTTCGAACTAAATGTTGTACTTCTAATATTTCCTGGGCACTAAACAACGCTTTTACTTTGGGAAAATCATCGTTGGTCGTTTCTTTCACTATTTCAATCTCCTCTTCCAGGGATGGGTACTTAAGTTCTATCGCGAACATAAACCGATCTAGCTGTGCTTCGGGTAGTGGATACGTCCCTTCTTGCTCTATAGGGTTCTGGGTTGCCAGCACAAAATAAGGCTTTGACAATTCGTGCTGTTCGCCTGCAATAGTTACTGCACGTTCTTGCATTGCCTCTAGCAAGGCAGCCTGAGTTTTTGGAGGAGTCCTGTTAATTTCATCGGCCAAAATTATATTGGCAAAAATGGGTCCTTTAATGAATTTAAAATTCCTGTTTTGATCTAAGACTTCACTTCCCAGAATATCACTGGGCATTAAATCTGGCGTAAATTGAATTCTCTTAAAGTCGAGTCCTAATGTTTTCGCAATGGTATTCACCATTAATGTTTTTGCCAATCCCGGCACCCCTATAAGCAAGGAATGTCCGCCAGTATAGATAGACAGTAATATCTGATCTACCACCTCGTGTTGACCCACAATAATTTGCGCAATTTCCTTTTTAAGGTCTTGGTGCTTTTGTACTAATTTTTCGATGGCAGCTACATCAGACATGCATTTATTCCTTTACCCAGTTATTTGCAAAATCGCACTCTCTGTTTTCAACATTTACACTTACATAGGTATCTTCTATATGTTCATCCATCCATTCTTTAATTGCATTGTATTGCTTTTCCCGAAGTGCTAACTCCTGAATTTTAAGATAATCTTTGGCAAAATCAGCCTCATGCTCATCATATCTGTTGGTGACTTTCAACAACTTGTATTTGGGTGGTCCACCTCTGGGATCTGCTTCTAATAAAGGATAGGAAATTTCTTCATCTTTCAGATTTCGCACCTGATTGTATAACGTAGGATCCATTTTAGTTAATTCGAAACGCGAATCAAAATTTATTGGGTTCCTCAGTAATCCTCCATCAAATTTTGTTTCCTTTTCATCTGAAAAGTTGAGAGCAGCCTCCGCAAAAGTATATTTCCCTGCCAAAATCTGAGCACGTATAGAATCTAATTCTATTTTAGCACCGTCTACAGCAGATTGAGGAATTTCTGGTTGAATAAGAATATGTCTTAAATCTAATTCTTGTCCTCTAATCTTTTCAATGAAGATAATATGATACCCAAAATCTGTTTCAAATGGATCTGAGATCTCACCTTCCTGAAGACTAAACGCTACATCTTTAAATTCTTTTACAAAAGGCGTTTGACGCGTCATACTATAAAATCCTCCTTTGGATTTAGACCCGGGATCTTGTGAGTACAAAATAGCCTTTACACTAAAACTGGCATCGTTATCTTCCACATCTGCCTTAATCTCCTCCAGCTTATTTATCACCTTTTGTTTTTCTTCTTCCGGAATTGCAGGTTCTTTGACAATCTGGGAAATTTCGAGTTCCGCTCCAAAAACCGGTTTTTGGTCTTCAGGAATTTTCTTAAAAAACTGTCTTACTTCTTCCGGGGTCACCTGTATCTCGCTCACAATTTTCTGTTGCATTTTTTCGGACAACATACGGAGCTTATTAATGGTATATAACTCCTCTCTAAAATCTTCACTGGTTTCCTTATTGTAGAATTGAAGCACCTTCTCCATAGAACCTACCTGTTGCACTAATTGTTGAATTTGACGATCGCTGGTAGCGTTAACTTCATCATCTGAAACCAAAATACTATCCTGAACCGCCTGATGGGCATAGAGCCTATCTTCCATCAACTTTCCTAATAAACTACAATGTGTTATGTCTTCTGTAGAGGCCCCCTGACTTCTTAAGTCGATAAGTGTTTTTTCAATATCAGAGTCCAGGATCACATAATCTCCAACTACTGCAGAGATACCGTCTAATTTAATTTTCTTAAAATTAGTCACAGAATCGTTTGTACTGCTTTTACTCGCCTGCATCAACTCTTCTTCCTTGGCAACCTCCTTTTCAGGTATTTCAGAACCCTCTTGAGCCCCTAGGGTTACAGTAAGTACCATTGCGATAAGAGTTACCTTACAGTTATTTATCTTTTTCATATACTTCAAATTCATTTTGTTTTACGGCTTCATCCAGGATTTCTGTCTCTAATCGCCGCATATAATCGAGTTTACGCCTGTTTAATAAAACCTGTCTTATCGTGGGTTCAATAAAACTTAAGGGTGCAATCTCGTTAACAGACAGCACATTGGATACCTTACCCAAATATACCCCTACAGAGTCCTCCAATTCAAAAAATTGTGATTTTTTTAAGTATCTACCCTCATTATCATAGGAGATCGGTGGTATTTCTCGAATTACCCTTGAGACCGGAACCCATATGGAATCGTTGAAATTAAGTTTACGAAACTGCACTCCTACAGAGTCCAGATACAGAAGGTCTTCTTTGTTAAATCTTTTAAGTTTCTCTGTAACCTCTTCTTTATTTAAAAACTGTTGTGGCAGCTCTATAAAACGCAGCTGCACAATCTTTTCCTTAAGTACAAAATTCTCTTTTTCCTGTTCATAGAATTTTTGAAGCTGTGAGGCCGTAATGGTCGTATCTTCTCCACTTAACACCAATGCCTCCTTATATGCCCTTGTAAAAAGATCTACTCTATAATTGGCAACCAACCTATCGAACTCCTCTATTTGATCCTCAGATAAATTTATTTGAGCCTTTGAGAATAACAACTGCTTTACGGCCCAGTTATTAACGTAATTGGCAACAAATGAAAGACTATCCTGCTCGGTCATTGTATTTCCGAGCAAGGGCTTAATATCTGCTTTATACAAATAGGTATTGCCTACCCTGGCCAGCGGCTCAGTATCCGTTTTTTGCTGAAAAAGTCCTTCACAAGAAAAAATCAAAAATAGGACAGCGGCAGAGCTGGTAATTAGGATATATTTTTTCTTTGGAAAACGCATTCCGCAAAAATAAGAATTCACAGTTCTTTGGCAAGGATTAGCGCAATTGATTAACAGATTTTTAGTAACCACACAGTTAATTTATTAACTTAGTTCTATTTCAAAGCACAGACCATGAAATACATTACAGAAATTGAAGTAAATGTACCCATATCCGAGTTTACTAAAAAGTTAGACAACCCGGAAAACATGAAACACTGGCAAAAAGATTTAATATCCTATACACATCTTTCGGGTATTCCAGGGAATGAGGGCTCTAAAATGGAACTAAAATATAAAATGGGAAAGCGCGAGTTGGTTATGATAGAAACAATTATAAAGCGAAATTTACCACATGAATTTCATGTTATTTATGATACCAAAGGAGTACATAATATTCAAAAAAACTATTTCAACGCCGTTAATGAAAATACAACAAAGTGGATTTCGGAAACAGAATTTGAATTTTCGGGTTTCTTTATGAAGCTAATGGGTTTTATAGTGCCTGGCGTTTTTAAAAAACAATCTATGAAGTACCTGAAAGATTTCAAAGCGTTTGCAGAAGAAGGTATTTCCATCACTTCAAAATAATACCAGAGAATTGAATAGAAAGATTAAATTATTATGGGATTTTCGTGGCCCAGCTGCGAAAGAAACAGCAAAACACCATGCCATTCACCTCAAAGACTTTGTGAAAAAAGAAGCCTTAACTATTGATATTACTGGATCTAATGACCTGAGCGAATTTCATAGCATTGCTTTTATGGTGGTTGAAGAATCTATGATGATTCAGATTCGAGATGCACTATTGCCACATCGGGGGGAAGTCTATATAGAGTCGTAATGCTCAACATGGCTAGATATGTGTGTAATTAAATATATATTTCCATTGAAAACAAAACATTTTGGTTATTTACTCCTTCTTATCGCCATGGTTGGTTGTGCAGGTACTGCAGTGGTTAAAAACCCCTTAGAAAAAGCCTTAAAATCTAATGACCCAAGGATAAAGCGGGTCATGAAAGATCTAGAGTCACATGAACTTCAGATTCGATTTACTCGAATAGAGCGAATCAAAGACAGTGTATTATTCAGGGACTATGACTTTCAGGTAGACAAGGACACCTATTTTTATCCTGCCAGCACCGTTAAATTTCCCATTGCAGTAATGGCTTTGGAAAAAATAAATTCAACCGAAGATATTTCCATACATACCAAATTTTATATTGAAGGAGACACAATTGAAACAACCTTTGCGAACGAGATAACCAAAATTTTTGCAGTAAGCGATAATGATGCGAACAATAGGTTAGTTGAATTTCTGGGACAGGACGCCATTAACCAAGGATTGTTTTCAAAAAATATTGGTCCGGTACGTATTGCACATCGATTGTCCACACCAAATTCGGATGACGTAACTACCAAACCATTGATCATCTATTTAAATGACAGCACAATTACTACTCTTGTACCTACTACCAATAGCCCCCCGGAAAAGCTTATGCTGCATGGCATTACCAAAGGAATAGGATATTATGCAGAAGATTCTTTGTACTTAGAACCTTTCGATTTTAGTTTAAAGAATTATTACCCCATCTCCTCTCAACATAGTGTGCTAAAGCGGGTAATTTTTCCGGAAGTATTTCCTGAAAATGAACGATTTAACCTAAGTGTAGCGCAAAGAAAATTTTTATTGAATGCCATGCAACTGCTTCCTAACGAGGCAGGATACGATCCTGAGGAGTTTTATGACAGTTATGGGAAATTTTTTATGTACGGGGATTCAAAAGAGCCTATGCCTGCAGACATTACTATATATAATAAAGTGGGATATGCCTATGGAACGCTGACCGATTGCGCCTACATTAAAGATGAAAAGAATGGAGTAGAATTTTTAATTACCGCTACTATTCTCGTAAATAAAGATGACATCTTTAACGATAATGCCTATGAATATGACGAAATAGGTATCCCATTCCTCGCCGCACTGGGCCAGGAATTGTACAAAATTGAAACCATAAGAAACTAACACTACCATGGGAGACCTGGGATTTGATTCCTTTACAAAAAAGATCTTTATAAAAGCTCCCTTACCCAAACTCTATTGGTGTTGGGGTACAGAGGAAGGCATTACCTCCTGGTTCTTACGCAAAGCGACATATAACTCTACTATTGGGGAAAAGAGGCAGGCTGTCTCTCCTGTTCAAGAGGGAGACCAGTATATCTGGGAATGGCATAATTGGGATGGACAAGAAACAGGCTCTATACTAAAAGCGAACGGAACAGACTTCATAGAATTTTCATTTGCCGGGGAATGTAAAGTAGCTGTTTCTATGGAAATTATGCATGAGTCGGTTTTAGTTACCCTTCGGCAATATGAGATACCCACAGATGACAAGCACAAACTTTCAATTCATTATGGCTGCAGCAATGGATGGACTTTTTGGCTGACAAATCTTAAAGCCTATCTGGAGTATGGTATTCAATTGAATGAAACAGCCATAGATTTAAGGAATTTTCCTTTAGCCGGTTTTGAATTTGTAAATATGTAGCTGGCATTTGTTGTCCTTATCATAAAAATAATTTAATTTCAAAAGTTTAATTTACCAACTAATCAAGTAACCACTTTATCCATGAAAAAAATTCCAGTAGTAATTTTAACAGTACTAGCTATAGTGGGTTGTACAGAGAAAAAAGAAACAGTAACCGCCGACACAACAACTACTGAGGCAATAGAAACCTCATTTTCAGCTAAAGGAAAACAGATCGCCGTCTATACAACTGCCAGTAATTCTGATCTTAGGCTAACAAAAACACAAACTGTTGATTTTACAGATGCCTCCCAGCCGTTAGAGAATGAGATCTCTGTTTTTGTAAACCCAAACAAGACATTTCAAAAGTTGCTGGGAATTGGCGGAGCTATAACGGATGCTTCTGCAGAGGTATTTGCTCAACTGTCTGATGAAAAACAACAGGAATTTTTAAAAGCATATTACGACCCCGAAGATGGCATAGGATACTCCTTAACCAGGACTACAATACATAGTTGCGATTTTAGCGTGGCAAGTTATACATATATTGAAGAAAATGATAAAGCGCTGGAGACCTTTTCTATAGAGCACGATCAGCAGTATAGAATCCCAATGATTAAACGAGCCATTGAAACCGCAGGGGGAGAATTACTCCTGTATGCAAGTCCATGGAGCCCACCTGCTTTTATGAAGGATAATAATGATGTATTGCAAGGGGGGAAATTACTTCCGGAATATTACGATACATGGGCGCAGTATTTCACCAAATTTATCAAAGCATATGAAAGTGAAGGAATGCCTATATGGGGAGTTACCATTCAGAACGAGCCCATGGCGGTGCAACGCTGGGAATCTTGTATATATTCGGCAGAGGAAGAAAGAGATTTTCTTAAGAATCATTTAGGACCCATCATGGAAAAAGAAGGTTTAGGGGATAAAAAAATTGTGGTTTGGGACCATAACCGTGATTTAATTAATCATAGGGCGAACACTATTTTTGATAAATTTGGAAA
>CBDUCK010000129.1:0-8260 GCA_965365635.1 uncultured Muriicola sp. | reverse complement strand
AAACACAATTTTCCCATTCCGTGCAATCAGGGCAACAGCCCCTGGAATTTCATTAGAAGCTACGGCATTTTGAAGCATGGTTTCGATATGCTCAAGCCGTTCCTCAGACATCCCTGCTGCACTTGCTTCCCCAGCGACAAGCAATGGGGATTTTTTTAATGATTTGGTTTGAGCGATGCTTGCAACACTACATAAGGCGAGAAGCAAAATATAAATTGATTTCATTTTCGTTGGTTTTTGCCGGGTATTATTGTCCGCCTTCCCGGTTAGGTGCGCGTGGTGTTGGCCATTGCCGCTGTTCTCCGGTTCTTGGGTTAATAGACAGCACCGATTTTTCGCGTGAGGTGGATTCCGGGTCTTCGCTGGCCATGTATGCCAAAATAGCCGTTAGTATAACATTGCTTCGGACATCGTCGAACACTATTTTATCATAGGTATCAAGATTGGTATGCCAGGTGTAATTCCAGTAGCTCCAACTAAGCGAACTCAAAGAGAAAGCAGGGACTCCCATGGCAACAAAAGAGGCATAATCCGAACCGCCACCTCCGGGGTTGCCGGGGAAGGTCGTTTTTATGTGTTTGGTAATGTCATCTGGTACAGCTTCTAACCATTTACCAAGGTAGGCGTAGGAATGCAAGAATCCCTGCCCGGATAGGTTTACCACTCGTCCGGTACCATTATCCTGATTAAACAATGCCTGAACTCCTGCCACAACCTCCGGATGGTCTTCCGTATACGATCTTGAACCATTCAACCCCTGTTCTTCACTTCCCCATAAACCAATAATAATGGTTCTTTTAGGGTTTGGATACAGTTTTTTTAAGATACGGGCGGTTTCCATCATGGTGATGGTCCCTGTACCGTTATCTGTGGCGCCAGTACCGCCATCCCAAGAATCGAAATGCGCAGACAGGATAATATATTCGTTAGGTAGTTCCTTCCCCGGAATAGTCGCAATGGTATTAAACGTAGGTACTCTTCCCAACTCTTTGGATTCAGCAACTACTTTTATTACAGGGTCACCACCATTGGCTACCATTCTGTAGAGCATGCCATAGTCTTCTAAGGAAAGATCTACGACAGGAATTTTTTTGGTATTAGCGCTGAAAATTTTGTTAGCTCCAAATGCACTAGACCAGCGAGATTGAATAATGCCTACTGCACCCGCAGCTTCCAGGGCTTCATTTATGGTACTGCTACTATATCCTGTGGCTCTTATTTTTTGCCGCCATGCATTGGTTTGTGCCTCCCGTTCTTTTTTCATTTTTTCAAATGATTCCGGTGTGGCAAATTCTTCCCAATTATAATCTGGCCGTCCTGTGGGTTGTGGCATAGATACCAATACAAATTTCCCCTTCACATTAGCTACCCATTTATTAAAAGCCAAAGAATCTGCCATCGTTGGGATAGTAATCAGATTAGCTGTAATGCCTTCTTTGGATGTCCCAGGGCTCCAAGCCAATTGTCTGCCACTTAAAGAAACTACACGGGGAGATAGCATGTCTATATGAGTAATGCCGCGTTCCCAGCCTCTCCAGGTACCCCACTTTTCGTTTTCGGCAGTAATGCCCCATTTTTTATAGGTTTCAACTGCCCAATCATGTGCATTTTTCATTTGTGGCGTTCCAACAAGTCGCGGACCAACAACATCCAACAATTCATGAGCCAGTGTCTGTAATTGGGAATTTTCGGTTGCTTCCTTTTGAATTTCGGCAGCCATTTCCTGTGCTGTTTGTCCAAAAAGTGTGGCACCTGAAATAAGTACAACAAATAGGAGGTAGATTTTTTTCATAAGTGGTTTTAGTTTTTTTGAAAGACCCTAAGATAAAAATAAAACCATTGCCATAGACAGTGAAAGGAAGGAATCCTTGTGGCACAAAATAGTTTCCATGGATTTATTGAATACCCTTCGGCATGAAGCGAGCAGAATCTGGGAGATCGGTGCATTTAGATACTATTTTAAACGACAACAAACGACAACAAACGAAAATAAATATTTATCAACCAAGTAATTATTTTTATGGGGAGTAGGTTTGCAGTGTCGGATATAGAAAGCCGATAGTATTAACTGTTTAACCTTAAAATTAGTAATGATGAACGCACTTAAAAACAAAGTACAGTTGATTGGAAATTTGGGACAGGATCCTGAGATTATTGAACTAGAAAGTGGTAGTAAATTGGCTAAATTTTCAATAGCTACCAATGAAACGTATCGCAATGCCAAAGGGGAAAAGATCACCGATACACAATGGCATAACGTTGTGGCCTGGGGTAAAACCGCCGAAATCGTAGAGAATTATCTCTCTAAAGGCGGAGAAGTAGCGGTGGAAGGTAAATTAACCCATCGTTCGTATGAAACCAAAGAAGGTGAGAAACGATATGTTACAGAAATTAAATGTAATGAACTATTGATGCTTAGTAAATAGGCAGTTTTACCACTAATCGAAAAAGGGGGCATTTTGCCCCTTTTTCTTTAAAGGAATCTTTGATCTGCCTATCTTAATGAGGTATCGGTATATAAAAATGTAGCGATTATACCGGGATTAAAGTACATAAATATGAAGCTGATTTGGCAAGCAGTCGTTTTAATAATGATATTACTTCCTCTGAATATCAATTCACAATTAGTTGATACCAAGAAGGAGGTAATTGCCTTTTATACAGCGATGGCCGAAAAAGATGCTTTGTTTGAACAATCTATACGGCTGGATAGTGCGGAGGACGAAGCTGACTTTTGGAAAGATCAAAAAGAGTTTGAACAAGATTTGAAACAGCATAATTATACGGCTTATAAATCCTATTTAAAAGGGAAGAAAGAGGCCTATCATTTCCATGAACAGCACTGCAAAACCAAAGAAAATCATGGAGAATATTATTATCTGCAGGCTTCTTTTTATTACATCCATGGATCCCTGGAATATACCTCTACCCTTGCGAATGCCCCAAGGAGAAATGCAACAATAAAAGCGGGAAACATTACTAAATACTAATGTTGGTGGCTACCCTAGGCCACTTTCGGTGCTAGGTGCTGCCGGGGACATCGTTTGCAGCGTTTAGGATTTGAATTTTTATACTTTTTACAACAGGAGGATTTATAACCTTCTTGTTTCAGGGTTTTCAAAAGAGCTTTACGCCTTTTTTTAGCTTTTTTCTTAGCTTTTTTTACTTCTTTTTTATTTCCCATTTACCGCAAGAAGCTATCTTATTTCCCTAAAATCAGTCTATTCAGCAGTCCCGGAACCCGCGCTGTCCACAGTGATTTGTAGGATATCTCTATCGAATAGATACAAGCCACCTTTGTCATTACCTATAAGACTAAGCTTATCCAATATGGTCCTTGCCAGCGCCTCTTCCTCTATTTGCTCTGCAACATACCACTGTAGGAAATTATGGGTAGCATAGTCTTTTTCTTCTAAGGAAATATGCACTAGTTCGTTAATGTTTTTTGAAACCATAATCTCATGGTCGTATAATTCCTGAAACATATTTTGAAAGGTTCCAAAATCGTTTTTTGGGGCAGCAAGAGTGGTAACCTTTGCATGTCCACCTCGTTCATTTACATATTTAACTAATTTAAGCATATGCATTCGTTCTTCATCTGAATGACGATACATGAAGAGCGAGATACCTTCTAGTCCTTTACCTTCTGCCCAGGAGGCCATAGACAAGTAAACCTGCGAGGATTCTGCTTCAACCCGAATCTGCTCATTCAGGGCCTTTTCCATTTTTTTTGTTAACATAATCTGATTTTTTATAAAAATAAGTAATCTGTTTTTGTAATAATCTGATATATATCATAAAGAACAGTTCGTGTAATGACCCTATTCTATGATAATTTCCTTAACCTCTGATACAAATTCATGGTCATTTATAATTCCTTCAATGAATAGTTTCACCTTTGGGAGGCCATAATTGAAAAATTTAAAGCTTCCGTTTCCTTCCGTATCAATCCTTATATCGGGGTGCCAATCTACTGCACCATATGTAGCATAAAACTCGCCTGTATAGGAGTTATACATAGGATTGTAAAACCTCTTCTTAGAAGAAAATGTTAACGGAATGGGATAGCTGGTTAGTGAACGATCTCCTAATAATTGATTTCTTTTTAGGGGATCGGTAACTATTTTAATTATACCTCCGCCGCCCCGGATACCCCCACCTACTCCGGAACTATTTACTTCTATATAGTCTACAATATCTAAGGAGTACCTGTAAAGGATACTAAAATCTGTAAGTATAACGCCATCTAAATAAATTAAAGGAGTAGCGTTATTTAATGAATTCGGATTTCTGGAACGGATGGTAAAAACACCGGCAGATTCGTCAATAGCATATCCCCGCGAACTCAGATAAGTGCTAAGGAACTGGTTTCTTCTAAAGTCGTTCTCTTCAAAGAAATCCACATTCCCTATGGTTTTGTTTCTTATTGTTTCTATTCTGTCACCGGTACGTTGTTTGAGGAGGACCACTTCGTCTAACATCTGCATTTTATAAAAACCTTCAAAACTAATTGATGGAACAGCGGTCTCTTTCAATATTTTTGAAGTTTTGAGCCCTAATACAGAAAGTTCGTTTACTTTTAAAGGGGGTATAAAAGTAGGTTTAAAACGAACAAATATTTTTGCTTGTACCAGCCCGCCCGACTTGCTAATTTCTGCCACTCCTAATTTTTCATCATCGAGTGGGAAAAAATTATCTTTTGAGAAAATGGTCTGATTTTCAGCTATAGTAATTTCTTCAAATTCGTGGTTCCTGGTCGGAAATATGAAAAATCTGTTAGTACTTTTCTGATTGGGGGTAACGATATAGGAAATTCCTTTCTCAAAATCATATAGATAGTTGGGAGGATTATTAATAACTGAATTCCATTCATAACTGCTCCAACCCTGTGTAAGTAAAAGATTATCCAGCTCGTATTTTTTTCGTGGAGTTATATTCGTAAAATAATAAGAAGCATTTTCTACAGGGCCTTTTATATAGGGGCTTAAAAGGGCAAAAGAGGGAAGGTTGTGGTGGCCTTTGTAGGTTTCAGTAGCTTCTGGAAGCACGGAAATACTTAGGCTGTTCCAATATGCTGCATCTATAGTATTAACCGAAAAATCTACCTTTACCGAATCGTTGACGACTGCTATAGCACGCGGGGTTACCTCATGAATTTCCATCCCCAGGTGATTAAAATAAAGACGCTCTAGAACGGGGGTACCATTAGGATCGAACAACGTAAAAATATTTACACCTGTAAACAGATCGGCTTTCGGAAATACGGTGATAGCCTTACTGTTTTCAAGAAAAGAGATATCCACGGCCTTTATACTATCGCCATTGTGAATGGTAAGCATAAAAGGATTAGTTGCCTGACTTGCATCTGAGAATTTTGAATTTAGTATTAATCCAATCTTATCGCGAAGGTCCTGAACTTTGCAGGTTACCCCCTGGATTTTAATATACTTTAGCGGGATTTTAAAATCGGTATTGTTAATTGTAAATTCTGCAAAGTAACTGGTGTTCTCTTGTGGAATAAAAGCGAATCTACCGATACCATAGGTATTTACTTTAAAACTGGCCACTGTTTTACCTGAAGTATCTGTAATTTTTCCTTCGACAAAAGGGAATCCAAAGCCTTTGTCATCTTTGATAATAACTCCAAAAACCGCATCGATTCCTACCAGTGCATGTCCACTTTCAGGAAGAAACTGCGCATCCACAATTAAATCTTCTAGTGAAGGTTTAATTTCTTTGGTTTTTTCCGGATCTATAATAGAAATAGATTGCTGAAAATAGTTTGGCTCCGAAAAATTGCGCATCCAGTTTGTGTAGGCTTTAAAATTATAGTTACCTGTCGTAAAAAGACTGTCGAGTTCCAGCATGCCACTCCCAATGCCATTTTCTATTCGTATAAGTTGTTTTTTTACGACATTCTCGTTGTCATCTAAAATAGTGCAGTAGAGATTTTTGGTCTCCAAAGAACGTTTTTTGGTATCCTTGTCCAGGACATATGCCTTAAATCCAATATTCTCCCCTTTTATGAAAACTGATTTGTTTAAATGAACGAAAACTACTTCCCGTGGTAGTTCAGAATAGGTTTCAAATGCGGTTAATACAGTTTCATTCTTTTCGATATTTTGAGAACTCAGTAAGGTATGGACAAGAAGGATGCATAAAGGAAATAAATTTCTCATGAAAGGTCTTAAATCTTAATTCCTCCCAAAGGAAGAAGAATCTTACAAATAATAAAAAATTATTTTATAAAAATAGTAGCACAAAGGTCGGGGGATATTCTAATTGATGGTTGCGCCATTCCCTACACCCTGATTATCGGGATTAACAAAAATCAATTTGCCATCTGCGTTTTCTGTCATGAGAATCATCCCCTGGCTTTCAACACCTCTTAGGGGTCTTGGAGCTAAATTCACCAATACCGTTACCTTCTTGCCCAGAATTTCTTCCGGAGTAAAGCTTTCCGCAATTCCGGAAACAATGGTTCGTGTATCGAGACCTGTATCAACTTTCAGCACCATTAATTTTTTTGTCTTCGGCATTTTTTCTGCTTCTAAAATGGTTCCTACCCGGATGTCCATTTTGGAAAAATCTTCAAAACTTATGGTTTCTTTTTGTGGCATTACGGAATTATTTTCTGATTCGTTTTCTTTTTTAGTAGCCTGAAGTTTATCGAGTTGTGCCGTTATTTCCTTATCCTCAATTTTGCGAAAAAGGAGTTCGCTTTTACCAATCTGGTGCCCAGCTTCTAGCAAGGTTGTATTGGAGGAAATGGCATCCCACGAAAGGCCTTTTTCATTTGGGCCTAATGCGAGGATAGTCTTTAATTTTTTTGAAGTAAACGGTAAAAATGGTTCGCATAAAACAGCCAATGCAGTAGCTATTTGCAGCGCGGTATGCATCACAGTTTTGACCCTGTCTTCATCTGTTTTAATTACTTTCCAGGGTTCTTCATCGGCTAAATATTTGTTCCCTAGCCGGGCTAAGTTCATAAGTTCCTGGCTGGCTTCTCTAAATCGGTATCGGTTAACTGAATTGGACAGCGATGCTGGAAATTTTTGAAGTGTTGAAAGCGTTTCAGAATCTACAGGAGTCAATATTCCCGCCTGAGGTACCACACCTTCGTAATATTTATGTGTTAGGACTACTACTCGGTTGATGAAATTACCGAAAATGGCAACCAACTCATTGTTGTTTCTGGCCTGAAAATCGTTCCATGTAAAATCATTGTCCTTCGTTTCCGGAGCATTTGCCGTTAACGTATATCGAAGAACGTCTTGCATATTTGGAAAGTCTTCTAAATATTCATGAAGCCAAACCGCCCAATTTTTGGACGTAGATAGTTTTTGCCCTTCTAAATTTAGAAATTCATTAGCCGGAACGTTATCTGGTAAGATATAATCTCCATGGGCTTTCAGCATGCTTGGAAAAATGATGCAGTGGAAAACAATATTGTCTTTTCCAATAAAGTGAACCAGTTTGGTGTCGTTAGATTTCCAATAGAGCTCCCAATCTTTACCTACTCTTTTGGCCCATTCCTTTGTTGAGGAAATATAGCCAATAGGGGCATCGAACCACACATATAGCACTTTGCCTTCTCCGCCTTTCACGGGGACCGGAATACCCCAATCTAAATCTCTGGTTACTGCTCGTGGCTTGAGTCCGTCGTCGATCCATGATTTACATTGACCGTAAACATTGGGTTTCCAGTCTTTTTTATGATCTTTCAGAATCCATTCCTTAAGAAAATCTTCATACCTATCTAAGGGCAAGAACCAGTGCTTGGTTTCTTTCATGGTAGGCGTACCCCCGGACAGGGTGGACTTTGGATTTATAAGATCTGTAGCATTCAGCGAAGATCCACAGTTCTCGCACTGATCGCCATAGGCTTCTTCATTTCCACATTTAGGACAGGTACCTATAACAAACCGGTCTGCTAAAAATTGATGCTCTTGCTCATCATATAACTGGGCGGTGGTTTCTTCAATAAAATCACCTTGATCATACAATTTTTCAAAAAATTGTCTTGCGGTTTGGTGATGTATAGGTGCTGAAGTTCTTGAGTAGTTGTCAAAGGTAATCCCAAAATCTACAAAGGATTGTTTAATAATACCATGGTATTTATCTATGATATCCTGAGGAGTAACTCCCTCTTTTTTTGCTTTTATGGGGATGGCTGCGCCATGTTCGTCACTTCCACAAACAAACGCCACATCATGCCCAGTTAACCTTAGAAAGCGCGCATAAATGTCTGCAGGGACAT
>CBDUCK010000128.1:0-8296 GCA_965365635.1 uncultured Muriicola sp. | reverse complement strand
GAACCAAGGTGGTACTTTGAATTTCCCCAATGCCCTAGGATTTTGTTGTGGTTTTTACCAACCTACCCAGGATTTGGTTAATGCGTATCAGACAGATGGTACAGGTTTACCGCTATTGGATACTTTTAATCAGACAGATGTAGCAAATGATTACGGAATTGCCAGTGCAGATCCGTTTACTCCTCATACAGGTCCTCTGGACCCTCGCCTTGATTACACCGCAGGCAGAAGAGGGCTTGATTACAACGGATATGGAGTCCATCCAGGACAAGATTGGATTCGGGCTACCCCTGCTGATATTTCCGGGCCCTATTTGCCTAGGAAAAATGTATATCAGGCTAGTGAAACTGCGAACCAAGGAACAGGGCCCTGGGGGCAGCAGTTCTCTGGAGTAAACTATCATATCATGCGTTACGCCGATGTACTGCTGATGGCAGCAGAAGCAGCCGTTGAAGGTGGTGATTTGGCTACCGCTTTAGATTATGTTAACCAGGTAAGAAACCGGGCCAAAAACATGACGTATCTTCAGGATGCTTCAGGTACCGCTGATGCTGCAAATTATCAGATAGAACCTTATGCTGCTTTCCCAGATCAGGATTTTGCCAGAAAAGCGGTTCGTTTCGAACGTCGTTTGGAATTGGCTATGGAAGGTCATAGACTTTTCGATCTTAGAAGATGGGGTGTAGCCGAAAGCGTAATTAACACCTATGTGCAAAATGAAGCACGTACTATCACTAATTTTGGTCAGAAAGCAGGCACTTATATGCCTAATATGGACCTTTTGCCGATCCCAATCAACGCAATCGATTTAAGTGGTGGGGTTATAGTACAGAATCCAGGATTCTAATAATAAACTATTTATACCTAATTTAAAAACAGGGCATTGAAAAATGCCCTGTTTTTTTATGACAAAAAGTATGCGAATTCCTATATTTAACCTATAAGATTATATACCAATGAAGTGGAGCATAGTAACTATTTTAACGCTAATATTAATCACCTCTTGTAGTAAACCTAAAGATTCGTCTGCTCCGTTGTTTAAGCAGCTATCCAAGGAAACAACAGGGATTACTTTTTCTAATGTTCTTACAGAAAACGATTCGCTGAATTACTTTACCTATGCCTACATCTATATGGGTGGCGGTGTTTCTGTGGGGGATATTAATAATGACGGTCTTGCAGATCTTTTCTTTACAGGAAACATGGTGCCAAACAAGCTCTTTTTAAATAAAGGGGATATGAAATTTGAAGATATTTCTTTGAAGGCAGGAATATCCGGAGATAACAGATGGTATACAGGAGTAACGATGGTAGATATTAATCACGATGGGTTTTTGGATATCTATTGTTCTGTGGGCGGAAAATTTGGAGCAAAAGAAAATCAGTTGTTTATCAACAATGGTGATCTTACCTTCTCCGAAGAAGCAGAAAAATATGGCCTGGCAGATCCTGGAAATAGTGTACAAGCTACCTTCTTCGATTATGATCTGGATGGGGATCTGGATATGTACCTGGCGAACTACCCTCCTACACGATTTGATGCCCCTAACAGTTTCTATCGGTTCAAACAACAATTTCCCAAACCTCTTGAAACAGATAAACTGTACAGAAACGACGATTTAACTTTTACAGATGTTACAGAAGAAGCAGGCCTGAAAACCTTTGGTCTTTCATTGAGTGCCACCGTTGGGGACCTGAACAAAGATGGCTGGCCAGATCTCTATGTTTCCAATGATTTCAGCACACCAGACTACCTCTTTATTAATAATAAAAACGGAACATTTTCCGAACGTGTACGGGAAGTAACGAAAAATACTTCCTTCTACGGAATGGGGGTGGATATAGCCGACTTTAACAATGATCAACAACTCGATATCTTACAAGTGGATATGACTGCCAACATAAATAGACGCTCCAAGGCGAATATGGCAAGCATGAATCCAAATCTTTTTTGGAGTACTGTGAACTCTGGGTTCCATTACCAATACATGCAAAACAGTTTACAACTAAATAACGGGTTGCTAAATGATTCTTTACCCGACTTTAGCAATATCTCACGGTTGGCAGGGGTCTCCTCAACAGACTGGAGCTGGGGGCCATTAATAGCCGATCTTGATAATGATGGGTGGAAGGATATTTTTATTTCAAACGGAACGCGCAGGGAGATTAACAATCGTGACTTCTTTATTAACTGGGAAAAGGAAGGAAGACCTTTGGATAACCTGCTTCAACGAACTTTAGACTTGCCCTCGGAGCCTATCGATAATTTCGCTTTCAGAAATAATAAGGACCTTACCTTTACTCAAATGAACCAGGAATGGGGGATTTCCTTTAAAGGCTTTTCCAATGGTTCTGTATATGCAGACCTCGACAATGATGGAGATCTGGAGATCATCACCAATAACATTGACGATGATGCCTCGGTATTTGAGAACCTGGGTAATGAAAAAAACAAATTCCTTTCCCTAAATTTTAGAGGGAGTACTAAAAACCCATTTGGAATAGGCGTTCAGGCCACGATAATAACCAAAGAAGACACGCAATATCAGGAAATGACTCTCACCAGGGGGTTTCAATCATCTGTAGTACCCCAATTGCATTTCGGACTGGGTGCCAATGAATCTATAGATTCATTGATTATTCGCTGGCCAGATGGCAAGATGCAAACAATGACTAATCTGCCTTCAGGTCAGTTTATGACCCTGAATTACAAGGAAGCTGTTGATGTAACTGCACCGGCACAAGTCCTTACCAAGGCTCGTTTGTTCGAAACTGTTTCCAACAGCGAAATGAATGTTGATTACCGGCATGAAGAAAATTATTACGATGATTTTGCAAAAGAAATTCTATTACCACATCAAACCTCTATGTTTGGCCCGGGATTAGGTGTTGGAGATTTAAATGGTGATGCCTTGGATGATTTTATTGTAGGTGGTGCTAACAATCACAGTGCAGGAATTTATTTTCAGACCAGTAACGGTTTTGAAAAGCAACAGATCCCATCTATCGCCAGAGATAGCATTTATGAAGATCTGGGGATTTTGGTTTTCGACGCAGAAGCAGACGGCGATCAGGATATTTATATGGTTAGTGGTGGCAATGAATTTAGCCCCAACTCCAAATTACTGCAAGACAGACTCTATCTTAATGATGGTACCGGGAACTTTACCAGGGCCCCGGGTTCGCTTCCACAGATGCACACCAGCGGTTCGCGTGTAAAAAGTGCAGATTTCGATAAAGATGGTGACCTAGATCTATTCGTGGGCGGGAGGTTAGTTCCGGGAAAATACCCGTTACCCGCCAAGAGTTACATATTGGAAAATATAAGTACTCCTGAAGGTGGCGCGCAATTCAAAGATGTCACATCTGAAGTAGCCCCTATGTTAGCAGATCTTGGCATGGTTACAGATGCCGTTTGGTCCGATTATGACTCGGATGGCTGGCTCGATCTTATAGTCACGGGAGAATGGATGCCTCTTACCATCCTTAAAAACACTAATGGAAACTTTGAGAATAAAACCGAGGATTATGGTTTAGAAGATTCTACCGGATGGTGGTTTAGCATACAGGAAGGCGATTTTGATGCGGATGGGGATATGGATTATGTTGCTGGGAATCTGGGATTAAATTACAAATACAAGGCGAATGCCAAGGAGTCCTTTGACATCTATTACAACGATTTTGATAAAAGTGGCACCTCAGACATTGTACTGAGCTATTTTAATGGCGGCAAGAAGTATCCTTTGCGGGGAAGGGAATGTTCTAGCCAGCAAATGCCTGGGATCAAGAAAAAATTTGAAGATTACGCTTCTTTTTCAACGGCCACCTTAGAGGATGTCTATACCGAGGAATACTTAGAAGAATCATTACATTATCAGGTAACTTCCTTTTCGAGTATCTATCTAGAAAATACCGGGGATGGCTTTGTAAAACATCCACTCCCCAATATGGCACAACTATCTAGTATTAATCAAATTATAGTGGAAGATTTTAATAAAGATATGCATCTGGATCTGCTTATTGCAGGAAACTTATATAGTTCTGAGGTAGAAACCCCACGCAACGATGCCAGTAATGGGATGTACTTACTTGGTGACGGGAACGGAGGGTTTAAACCGGTAACCAACAATGAAAGTGGTTTATTCGCGCCAGGAGATGTCAAAGACATGGGTCGTATTACCATCATGGGACAACCCCACATATTGGTAGCAAAGAATAGTGATTATTTACAGTTTATAAAGGTGAACAGTCCTAAAAAGAGCGAAGTTGCCGAATTGCTTCCTTAGTTGTTTCTACGGGTAGCTTACAGGTATTGTTGAAACATACATAAATATAGGTATCATCTTCAAAGTACCTGTCTTTATAAAGCGGAAGTTCACTATCTGTGCTACTCCCTGCTAGTAAGGCATTAGGAATATACTCTTTATGTAATTCCCTGATTAAAGAGCTAGCATTGGGACCTACCACTACTACTTCATAAAACGGATAGGCACTAGCCAGCATAAGGCCAGACCATTGGGCATAATTATTCATGGCTTCCTCCACACGAGGCAAGATAGTTACCAACATGCTTTGAGCCTTATCCAGGTACGCAGTATCATAATACAAATGCCCGAGTATTACTAAGTTTTCAGCAACTACGGTATTGGGTGAAGGAATTACCCCATCGTCTGTCTTAATGATTTTTGAAATTAGATTATCCTCCTCTTTATAGCGATACATCCCGGAAGTTTCATCATGAAAACGATCTTGAATAGTAGTCATTAAGGATTTTGCCACCTCCAGATGCTGTGTATTTAGGCTTGCCCCATAGATAGAAAGACTAGCATTAGACAAGAAAGCATAGTCCTCTAAAAACCCTTCTGTTTGGTTGCTGCCTTCCTTATAAGAATGTACCAGCTGATTATTGCTGTAGGCATTGTTGAGAAGAAAGGTCATGGTGTCCTCCGCCAACTGAAGATGACCGGGGTTTCCAAAAGCGTTATATGCATCAACTAAACCATTAATTAACAAGGCGTTCCACGAAGTAATTATCTTATCGTCCACATTGGGTCGTGCCCTTATATTCCGTTCCTTCAGAAGTGCATTTTTCCAATCATTTTTATAGGAATTTAATGATTCAAAAGACAGGTTATGTTGTTTTGAAAACTCACTGTCAGAGCGTGTCTTATGCAACACATATTGTTCATTCTCCCAGACAGCTCCGGGTTGTATGTTATAATACGAAGCGAATAAATCATACTCGCCTCCTATAACGGAGCGCAATTCGTCTTCTTTCCAGACATAAAAGACACCCTCCTCCCCTTCGCTATCGGCGTCTATGGCAGCATAATAACCCCCTGCCGCATTCTTCATTTCACGATCCAAAAATTCTATGGTTTCGAGCACCATTTTCTTGTAAGTGGGGTCCTTATAAATAGTGTAGGCCTTTGAAAACAAGCTAATTAACTGAGCGTTATCATACAGCATCTTTTCGAAATGAGGAACTTTCCATTCCCCATCTGTGCTGTACCTAAAGAAACCACCGCCCACATGATCATAAATACCCCCTAAAGCAATCTTATCTAGCGTTGTTTTTACATAGTTCTTTGTATAATCGTCTTCAGCGAGCGCTGCATAGTCCATTAGGAAATCAAGATTCCCCGGTAGTATAAATTTCTGGGGTTCTTTATTCCCTCCCCATTCAAGATCCCATTGTGCCTGCCATCGAAGTAATGCCGATTGTAGCAACTGAGGTTCAAAAACAACATTTTCAGTAGTCCCTTCAATAATATTCACCTCAGCGATACCTTTTGCCACCCGACTGGCGTATTCTTCGGCCTTGCCTTTATCTTCATGGTATAATTTGTTTATTTCTGTCAGTACTTTGGTCCATTGAGCATTGGTATGATAAGTACCTCCATACAAGGGTTTCCCATTAGGAAGGAGGATCACATTTAAAGGCCACCCGCCTTTCCCGGTCATTAATTGCGCAGCCGTCATATATATCTGATCTACATCGGGCCGTTCTTCCCTATCAACTTTTATACTGATATAATTCTCATTCATTAAGGCAGCAACCGCTTCATCTTCAAATGTTTCCTCTTCCATTACATGGCACCAATGACAAGATGAATAGCCAATACTTACTATGACCAATTTATCTTCCTTCTCTGCCTCTTCCAACGCTTCCTGACTCCATGGTACCCAGTTTACAGGGTTGTGGGCATGTTGCAACAGATATGGGCTGGTTTCATCTATAAGGGCATTTGTAAATGCATGTTGCCCCACTTGTTTTTTTTCTTGTTTACATGAAAGAAAGAGAAACAAAAAAAGACCAAGGCTTATTTTAGAGATGGTACGTAAAAGATATTTATTTCTATTCATTGAGGATACTCTATTAAGAAGCTAAAAATACATCAATTGAATACAACGAAGAAGATTTTAAGATAGGTTTGACAGTCCTTGATTACTCTTTTCGTTGTTGCATAAACCATTCATACAAAGCATCTGTGGTGTAGGCCTGTACCCATGAATCGTGACCAACGCCTTCATATATTGTAAAGGTTACATCGTAGCCCATTCTCTTTAGTGCATTTACCATGGTTTCTGATTCGGAAAAAGGTATCGACTTATCTTCTGTACCATGAAATACCCAGATAGGCATTTTTTTATTTATCCAAGAAGCATACGGTAATGGGGTCATTCCGCAAACTACTGCCATGGCCGCAAATGTATCCGGATATTGCACTGCTAGCTCCCAGGCAGCATTTCCGCCTCTACTTAGACCTGTCAAATAAATACGGTTAGGATCTATCCTATTATTAGCTACAATTGTATTTAAAAGTTGAACTACAGCGCGTATGTTCCACCATTTCTTTTTATGTGGATTCTGAGGAGCCAGCACTAAAAACGGAAATTGCTTGCCTTCCTCTAATAATTTAGGTGGGCCGTTTTTCTTTAGTATTGCCAAACTGTCTCCAGATTCCCCTCCTCCGTGTAAGAATAGTAATAGTGGAAAAGACGCATCAGGATCCTTTTCATAGTTTTCCGGATAATACAAATAGTATTGCAAATCTTCAGTTAATACAACTTGCTCCTCCCCTTCTATTAGTTGTTTTTGTGCACTGCAGGCAATCAGCAAAAAAAATGCTGCTAGAAAACACGCTACGATCAATGGTTTTTTCATGTACACTAGTTGCTACAACCTAAAATTATAACGAATCTTTAACAAGATTTGTTCATTCTGCAATACCCATCGGTCTGTAAGATCATTAAATGTATTATGATTAAATACCAGAAAAACATCCCCCAGTGGTGAGAATATCCAATGAATTCTTGCATTTATTCCCAAGACCCTGCTTTCCGTATCATATTGCAGGTAACTATTCAACTGCAAATCCGAAGTAACATTAAATCGAACGCGCATTCCGGCCAGGGTTTGATTAAAATCACCAAAAGGTAATCTCCCCTGATTCCTTCTACCACTAAATTCAAAACCTACCAAAGAACTCGGATTCCAGTTTAATTCCAATCTAAACTCATCTAGCGTACCCTCATAAAATGATCCAAACCACCAACTAGCTTGCCCATTTAGTCTTCGTTTTGCTGCAAATCCTGCTTCCAGACGATAGCGCATAAAGTTGTACTCTCCTTGAGGAATAATTACATTTTCAGCTATTTCAAAGGGTTCAAAAATATTTTCGCCAGTAGGCCGAACGTTTATTTCTATCTTATCCCCTCTTTCTAACTGCCAGTTAATGGGTGCCGTAAATATGCTATACGATTGCCATTCCCCATTTATTCCCCGAATATACGTAGCAAATAACTGATGAAACATTTGTCGGACTACCGGCCAATTTGGCCTGGGGGCATAGATAGAACCCAACTGCATGTAATGTACGCCTTTGCGCGGAACAAATCCTAAGGAGGGGTCAAACTGTTCGCCAATTCTAGCGTAGGTCACAGACAAATCCCATTTGTCATTAGGGTAATCCAATTTAAATCCGAAAGCCGATCTATCATCCAATAAATCTGCTCTATCTGTATACAATGCCCAGGCGCCGGCAATAAAATTTTTGTCGCCGTTAAATCGTGTGGTCTGATAGGTAAAATCAACGCCGGACATCCAACTTCCATCCCTGTTAAGGGGATCACCTACCGATGTGATAAAACCAACCGAGCTCTCTTTCAATACATTTTGTCGTATCCTCATAACTCCCATAGTTGTAGGATCTATAGACTGGCCGTCCGACTCAAAAGAGTTAGTTCTAATACCTAAGCCCCCAAATGCTAACCCTCCTGCGCGGCCATTTAC
>CBDUCK010000127.1:0-8328 GCA_965365635.1 uncultured Muriicola sp. | reverse complement strand
TGGACTGCTCGACGTATAACCAAAAGGCAGTAATAAGATTAAAAGGTGTTTCCTCGGAAACACCTTTTTTATTTCACCTGTAATTGTTTCCCTTTCTGATGGTCTGACGTTGAGCTATTTCTCTTCTATAAATCCAATAAATAAATTGTCAGTTCCTGTTGGAAATGATATATTTGCACGCTATTTACGAATACCATCAATTAATTCAATAAACCCATGCAGAATAAAGGACTGATAAAGCTATTCGCTTTTTTGTTCGGGATCGTTAGTATCTATCAACTATCCTATACATTCATTACCAGTAAAGTAGAAGATGAAGCTGCGGCATATGCCAAAGCAACAATTCCAGAAACCGTAGACAACTATGTTGCAGAAAGAGAAGCTTTAGAAGCTAACTATCTCGATTCTATAGGTGATAATACGGTGTTAGGATTTACTACGTACGATGATGCCAAGAAAAAGGAACTCAACAAAGGGTTGGACCTTAAAGGTGGCATTAACGTAACCTTACAAATCTCGGTAAAAGATATTTTAAAGGGCCTGGCGGATAATACGAAAGATCCTGTTTTTAATAAGGCACTGGCCGATGCGGATATAGCTTCCAAGAGTAGCGATGATACGTATCTGGAATTGTTCTTCGATGCTTTTGACGATATTAAAGGCGATGGTAAATTGGCTTCTCCAACTATTTTTGCGAATAAGGGGCTAAGCGATGAGATTAACTATCAGATGACAGATGATCAGGTAAAACCTATCATTAGAAGAAAGATAGATGAATCTATCGTGTCTGCTTTTGAAGTATTAAGAGAGCGTATAGATGGCTTTGGTGTTACCCAGCCAAATATTCAGAGAGAAGGAACTTCGGGAAGAATTTTGGTTGAATTACCAGGAGCGCGCGATATTGCCCGGGCCCAAGACCTGCTTTCCAGTACAGCGCAATTAGAATTTTGGGAAACGTATGAACCCGGAAACCAAAGTCTAATCAATTTCTTTATACAAGCAAATGAAAGGCTTAAAACATTAGTAGAAGATACTGCTGACATTGTAAAAGAAGCTTCAGAAATAGATTCATTGCTTTCAGATGTAGCTCAGGATTCTTTAGATCTGACGGCAGAAAGAAACCCATTATTTGAAAAGTTACAATTAAACGGACCCGGTTATGCCATAGGAATTGCCGCCGTTAAAGATACCGCCGAAGTAGGGGCATGGCTCAGAATGCCGGAAATTCGCCGGTTATTACCAGCGGAAGTACAGTTTGCTAAATTCTTGTGGGAACGACCTTCACAGGATTCAGAAGTTGCCGGGTTATTTGCATTAAAATCTAATAGAGATGGCCTTCCGCGCATTAGTGGAGATGTGGTAAGTGATGCAAGAGATCAATTCGATCAGTTCAACAGACCAGCTGTTGGGATGGACATGAATGTAAGGGGAGCCAAAGAATGGGAGAAATTAACCAGCGAAGCCAATTTAAATAATACAGGTATTGCTATTGTCCTGGATAATAAGGTATACACTGCTCCCGGAGTATCTCAAGTTGGAGGTATTTCTGGTGGTAGTTCAGAAATTACAGGAACATTTACTGTAAATGAAACCAAAGATATTGCCAATGTATTAAGGGCTGGTAAATTGCCAGCTTCTGCGGAAATCATTGATTCTTTTGTAGTAGGGCCATCATTAGGCCAGGAGGCTATCGATAGTGGTTTTAAGTCTTTCTTAATAGCGTTTATTTTTGTACTGATCTGGATGATCTTCTACTATGGTAAAGCAGGTAGTTTCGCAGATGTAGCCCTGGTGTTTAACATTGTGCTCATCTTTGGGGTATTGGCAAGTTTAGGAGCAGTACTTACGTTACCCGGTATTGCAGGTATTGTTTTAACTATAGGAATGTCTGTAGATGCCAACGTACTGATCTTTGAACGAATTAAGGAAGAACTTCACAAAGGAAAAGGAAAAGGACAGGCTATTACTGATGGATTTAATAATGCCTTGTCTTCTATCTTAGATGCCAACATAACTACGGGTTTAACGGCCATAATTCTATTGGTATTTGGTTCTGGTCCTATTAAAGGATTTGCCACTACCTTGATTATAGGTATACTTACCTCCTTGTTTACGGCCATATTTATCACACGTTTATTGGTAGATTGGTATATCTCGGGGAAAGGAAGATCACTTACTTTTTCTACGGCTATCACTAAGAATCTATTTACGAATCTTAATATCGATTTTCTTAAGAAACGAAAAATTTCTTATGTCATCTCATCCATCATTGTAATTGGAGGGTTGGCTTCTTTGTTTACACAAGGTTTAGATCAGGGGGTTGATTTTGTAGGTGGAAGAAACTATCAGATTCGCTTTGTGAATCCGGTGAATCCAACAGAGATAACCAGCGAATTAACTGCAGTATTGGGAAGTGCCAGCGCAAAGACTTTTGGTGATGCTAACCAGATTATGGTAACTACCAAATATAAAGTGGACGTTCAGGGGACGGAAGTGGACGATGAAATATTAGGTATACTGTACACATCCTTGCAAAAATATCTTCCAGACGGGGCTTCTTATGAAGAGTTTATACCTGGCGGAAGGAACGACGCTATTGGGGTTATGAAATATCGTAAGGTGGGTCCAACAATTGCGGATGATATAAAGAAGAACGCTGTATGGGCCATTATTGGTTCTTTAGCGGTAGTATTTCTGTATATTTTATTCAGATTCCGTAGATGGCAATTCTCACTGGGAGCTGTTGTAGCTGTTTTTCATGATGTCTTAATAGTGTTGGGTATCTTTTCAGCAACGAGCGCCTTAATGCCATTTAGTATGGAAATAGACCAGGCATTTATTGCTGCCATTTTAACGGTTATTGGATATTCCCTGAATGATACGGTGGTAGTATTTGACCGTATAAGAGAAATTATCAGTGAAAAAGGCTGGGATGCCGGTCGGAATATAAATTTAGCACTAAACAGTACCTTAAGCAGAACGTTGAATACCTCCTTAACCACATTGGTGGTGCTATTATCTATCTTCATTTTTGGAGGCGAGACACTTCGAGGATTTATGTTCGCAATGATTGTAGGGGTGATAGTAGGTACCTATTCATCCTTGTTTATTGCCACACCAATTATGTACGATACATTAAAGGAGAAAAAGGCAACAAGCAAGAAATAAAAGATATTACAATACAGATCAAAAAAAAACCGCTCTTTATAAGAAGAGCGGTTTTTTTATTTTGCAGGTTGTAAAGCCTGATTAGGCTTGAAGCAACCATTTTTTAGCATTGCGTTTGTTCTGAAAAAGTTTCATTTCGTATCCCAACCTAATCATGGTGGTTTCCGTAAATGAGAGTCGGTAATACCATTCTTCATCTACAGGTACTACTGCCAGTTTATTTTGAAGTTTCCAACCAAAATCTTTTGCAGTATCTACCAGTTTAAATGCCAGATCCATATTATAGGTTCCTTTAAAATGTAAAATAGCCAAAACCCGATGGCAGTTTTCTATTTCACATAATTCTGAGACTTTTGTCCAGCGTTGGGTAGCCTCCTCAATCTCTTTACCGGGTATTATGGTGCTATGTATGGTAATTTCAAGGTGGTCCTTAAAACGAGTATGCTTTAAAGTAAAAGGCATAAAGAGCAATTTTTTCTAAAAATTAAGGAATAATTACTTCAAGACAAAATTATTCCTATAGAACCGATTGAAGTAGCTTGCAACTCGTATATGAATTGTGGTTGTAATTGAGGTTCCTCACGATGCGACACAAAAATGATAGTGCTATTACTCTCAAGGGCTATTTTGTTTACAAGAGCCACCACCAGGGCAGCGGCCTGGTCATCCAGGTCAGAAGTGGGTTCATCCAAAATCAACAAAAGGGGATGTTTTATCATAGCCCGTGCACACATAACTAGGCGTTGCTCTCCTTTGTTAATTTCATGGAAATAGGTATTTTTTTTATGCTCCATACCTAGCAGTGCCAACCATTTTACAGCTAAATTAACTTGTGATTCGGTAGGCTTAATATACAGCCCAATAGAATCTACCAACCCTGAAATAAGCATATTAAGTAGCGTATGGTATCCTCGGAACCGGTCGGTCATGGCTGGGGTAACATAGCCTATTTGCTTTTTTATATCCCATACGCTTTCTCCACTTCCTTTTTTTTGACCAAAAAGATAGAGGTCTTGCCCATAGCCCTTTGGATTATCCCCTGTGATCATAGATAATAGGGTGGTTTTTCCACTGCCGTTCTTTCCTTTCAATTCCCAGAATTCCCCCGGGCGGATACACCAATTTATTTTATTTAGCACTGGTTTAGTGCCAAAGGAAACAGAAACATTTCGCAGTTCAATTAGCTTTTTATGGGGATATGTGTAATGATATAAGGGTGGGGGCAGGGAAGCTGTAAATCCCTGAGAAGTGCTGGCCTTAGCAGTTTCTATATTTTCCGGGGAGCTAAACCATTGCAATGTTTTATTTTGCACAGAAGCTACGTTGGTTATAAAGGGGAGCAAATCGGTCTTACGACTCAGGATCTGTATGATATGTACCGATGATTTTAAAAGAAGCAGTTCCTCCAGAATAGCTTTTTTAGAGCTGGTATCCAGGTTATCAAAAGGGTTGTCCAGAATTAAATAATCTGGTTTGGCGGCTATCAAATAGGAGAGCAACGCTTTCTTGCGTTCACCACTCGACATAGATTGAAGGCTTTGGGACGTATTTGCGGTTAAGATTTTTCGATCATGACGCACTTCTTCTTCTATATAACGGGCTATTTCTGTACTCGAAAAAAGCGCGCCTGTTTTATTTTTAAGAACGTTGAGTGCATCGGGGAGCGGCCCATGAAGCAATCGGGTAATGATATCTCCTGAAGTGGCGTGTGTTTCAGCGATAATAGCCCAGTGATGCATTCAGATATTAATTTTGTTTGGTCTAAAATGGTTTTTATCCGATAAACAAATATAATGGTTCGGTTGTAGAATGATAGATAAACTTTTTAAAGCTATAATCAAAAGAGACATCAACGTATCTAGGATTGGCTTATCTCATAATATATTCCTTAAAAGTGAAATCGGACTACAGCATTAGGTGTGATACCCAACGAGTTCTGTTTAAACTCATCCACTATTTGCAAGTTGTTTAAGCGATAATAATTGGTGAGAATATTTTTTCTGTCTAGCAAGTTCCAAATAGAAAGTCCAATAATTATTTTACTTTTTTGATTTGAATTAATCTGATAGAGTGCAGATACATCTACCCGCATGTAATCTTCTAATTGCTCTGCATTGGCCCGACCGTAATTTATGGCATTGTCGACTACCGGACTTTCAACAACCGGAAGTGTAGCAGGTTTTCCCGTATGCCAATTCCAGCCGGCTGCCAATCGTAAACGCTCTAGTTCATAAGTGAGGCCAAAAGAAAGTGAGTGGGTGATGTCATAATTACTTGGGAAAGAAGTTTCTGGAAGTAACAAAAAAGTATAATCGGCATTTAAATAGGAATAGCTTAACCAACTATTTAGGTTCTTATATTGTTTGCGGACCAAAACATCAACCCCCATGGCAGTATAACTGCCTGTAGTTTTAATAAATTCATATTGGTTTTGAAACCCCTGGCTCTGTGAAGTTATTCCGTTTACCTCTTTGTAGTAGGCCACTGCGTTGGCCAGCCATCCTTTGTTATTAAAACTTAGACCTAAGGATCCTTGTTTTGATTTAATTACGGGTATATCCTCGTCATTGGATAACTGCCACCTTCTTTTTTCTATCCCCAGGAAATCGTTTTGAAAATTAATGATTTGTGAAGTATTCTGATGTTTGTATTCCCCTAATAATTCCAGATTAAACCAATTTAAAAAACGGTGATTAAAACTAAGTCGAGGTTCTATAAACGCTATGGAAAACTTATCCAGATAGTTATATCGAAGTCCCGAATTTAAACTCGTTTGCCTATTTTTAGATCGTAAGCCAATCTCTGAAAAAACGCTGTGAACTCGCAGAACATCGCCTTCCAATCTTCTAAAGATAGGATCGTCTACATCGTCCAGGTTGGTGATTTTGGTCTCTGTTAGTTGATAGCCATTTGTCCATGTAAAAGCCTCATTTACCTTAAAATCGGCACCTATCCTGAGACTTGTTTCTGAGACTTTGTTTTCCTGTAAAAAGCGTTGATCATTCAGAATGTTGGCATTAACAGCTTTTAATTTGTAATCTGTATTATACAATTGCAATTGCGTATTTAACCTGGCATTCCAAATTCTTCGATATTGCAGGCCTCCTGCAATACTATTCTGTCTAAGGCTACTTTCGCGAGATTCTTCATTTCCATTGAGTTGCGCATTTTCATTGAATACCAGTTCATTACTCGTTTGAATAAAATTGAGCTGAATATAATCTTTATCTGTAGGTTGCCATAGCCAACGTGCCGAGGTGTCGTAAAAGTCGAAGGTAATATCAGAGTTGATAATATTAGAAGTATTGGCCTCAATTTCTGAATCCTGGGCAATTCGACTAAAGTATTCAGAATATGTAGGACTTTCCACAAAATCACTGATAGCTTTTCGGGCAGCCAATTGAAGTGAAGAGTTAGAGCCTAAAGGAGTGTCAATAAATCCACTGGCATCGATAAAGTTGATCCCCATACTTCCTTTAAAGTCGGGATTAAGGGCTTTTTCTGTTTTCATTTCAATGGTTCCGGATACCCCATCCGTGTGGTGGGCAGGACTGCCATTCTTACGAAGAGCGACTTTTTGCGTTATCATAGGGTTGAACATGGAAATTAATCCAAAAAAATGACCGGATTGATACATTTTAATCCCATCCCACAACAAAAGATTTTGGTCATTGGTACCTCCCCTGATATTAATATCCGATACGGTTTCATTAATACTTTGAATACCCGGAAATGCTTGCACGGATTGAAGCACATCCAATTCTGTTAAACCTGGCAAAATGCTGAATTTTTCAAAATCTATCTCGAATGAACCATTATCTAATTGATCTATACCCCGTACTAGAAAATCGTATAGGATAATTTCCGATAATTGCTGTTGTTGCGCAATCATGAAAATAGTGTCACAATCTTCAGTGCTAAAGAGCGCGGCCATTCGCTCAAGGGTTTTGTATCCTATATGTCGTATTTCAACATGTTCTTTGGGATTTGTTGATTCTAGTTTAAAATAACCATTCTCATCTGTAATAATGGAGGAAGTGCCTGTCTTTATTGTAGCAAAGGGAATTGGTTCTGAAGTCTGTTTATTCTTCAAATAGCCACACAATGTTAAACTAGCTTTTCTGACACCAATAAAATTCCCGGGTAAAATAACATAGTCTAAACCCGTATTTTCCTTTAAATAGGCTAGTATTTGATCTAAGTTCCAATCTAGTTCCGGAGGTGCAATTTCTATGGCCTCAACAACATCAGAAACATAATTAAATCGGTAACCATGTTTCTTTTGGATGGCCTCGAATATATAGATTAGGGATTGGGAGGTATTTTTTTCCTGGGCATAACCAGACAGGGGTAATAAATTTAGAACAACAAGAAGAAGCAAAACAATTTTAGTCTTCACGTTTTGTAAGGCTTACTTGGTTGGTATCTGTAATCTTATATTCAAGATTCATGGGTTCCGTTATTGAGCGTAGGGCATTTTCAAGATTATTATGTACAAAACCACCTGTAAAAAGTATTTGACCAAGGTCATCTTCAATAGTTACTCTAATGGAATATTGGCGTTCTAGTTCCGCTATTACGTCTATAAATTTAGAACGCTGAAATTCACTAATATCCCTGGTCCATTGTGGATGCTGGTATATATTAGACCCTAAAAAGGGTTTTCCATCTTGTAATATGAAAGAGTCACCGGCCTCTAATAATTCTGAGGATCCTTGGGCTGATACCTTAACCACACCTTCATAACAACGTACTTCAAAAATAGAACCCCGTTGGCGAACATTAAATTGTGTGCCCACGACGCTCACGGTGCCTTCTGTGGTAAGTACATCAAAAGTAGCTCCTTTGGCAACTTTAAAATAGGCCTCTCCTACCAGTTTTACTTCCCGGTTGCGGTTCCATTCCTTTTTGGAATACCGAATTTGGGACTGGGCATTTAGAACCACTGTGGAAGCATCAGGTAATTCCACGGTTATTTTTTGGGCTATTTCTGAACGTATTTCGGTGGTGGGATTAAAAAGGAAGAAATAATAAAGGGCAAAACCAATGACAAAAATGCTTGCTATTCTCAACAACCACTGTCTTCTGTATAATTTTTGCCCAGGGTTAGTACTTTTATGCAGGCGTTTACGAAACAACTCAAAATCAGGAACCTCCGAA
>CBDUCK010000126.1:0-8379 GCA_965365635.1 uncultured Muriicola sp. | reverse complement strand
GAGCCAATTGGTCTTTGATCTTACCGTCTTCTTTCAACATAGCTTCGCGCTCACCACGTGCTTCCTGTAATAATTTTTCACTGTCTGCAGTAACATTCTGCATTTCCTTTTTTGCGTCTTCAGCGGCAGCTAAGGCATTCTTAATTCCTTCTTCTCTGTCATTCACCGCATCTAAAATGGGTTTCCATGCATACTTACGCAGCAATAACAACAGCAGGATAAACAACAAGGTTAACCAAACAAAGAGCCCTAAAGAAAAATCGTTCAATAACTTATCCATAAACTAAAACTTTATGTTTATAATTTTTAAACAAAGGAGCGCCGCAACCAACCGTTACGGCGGCTTCCTTGTGATTCTTAGTTATACAGCAAATAATGCCGCAAAACCAATTCCTTCAATAAGCGCTGCTACAATCAACATCGCTGTTTGAATCTTTCCGTAAGCTTCAGGCTGGCGGGCAATAGCATCCATAGCAGAACCACCGATTCTACCAATACCAAGACCAACACCAATTACTACTAAACCTGCACCTACCATTACTGGAATTTCCATAATCTATCTAGTTTAAAAATTAAAATTCAACTTTCATTCCGCACCCACATAAGTGGGCTCGGAGCATACTATAAATTTGCCAATTCGGCTTCTTCTTCATGTTCATGACCATGGTCGTGCTCTTCTGAAGCGAAACCAAAATACAAGGCCGATAACATGGTGAAAATATACGCCTGTAACAGGGCAACTAAAATTTCTATCAGTGATATTGCAAATGCCAGAAAAAAGGATAGCGGACTACCTATCCAACTTTTAAACAGGAACATAAGTCCTATTAAGCTCATCAATACAATATGCCCCGCCTGCATGTTTGCATACAAACGAATTAAGAGCGAAAATGGCTTGATGATAAGTCCCAACAATTCTATAGGTACCAAAATAATATAAATTGGAATCTTCCCATACCATGGCATCCCATCTCCTAACGGATCAAACAAATGCTTCCAGTAATCTTTAGTCCCCGTAAAATTGGTAATAAGAAAGGTTAGTAATGCCAGTGCAAATGTGATGGCAATGTTCCCGGTAACATTAATGCCCAATGGTGTTAGACCAAACATGTTTAAAAACCAAATGAAAAAGAAGATGGTTAATAAGAATGGCATATACTTTCTGTAGTGCTTCTCCCCAATATTGGGACGTGCAATATCATCTCGGATGTACAATACAATAGGCTCAAAAAAGCGGCCGGCCCCTGTGGGTACTCCGCCATTCTTGGCATAGGATCTTGCAAGACTGGTAAATAGCCACAACATTAACAACCCTGTTATCATGATCATCACAACATTCTTTGTGATGGAAAAATCGAGTGGTTTTATATTGGTAGGATGCTCTTCTTCGTCATATGAAATGGTGCCATTAGCATCTGTTCTGTAGATCTTGTTGTGATATAATTTGTAATAATTTCCACCTGACTCTGCCAGTGTTTCACCATGATGAAACTGGGAGGAGGAGAATACTTGCAGGCCATTATCCCAAAGGATCACCGGCAGCGGAACTCCAATATACACATGCTTACCTTCGTCATTGGTATATGACGTTATTGAGAAATCATGAGAATCCAAAAGGTGATGCGCTATATATTCTTTTATCTCTGTCTTAAGATCTTTAGTAGATCCTTCAGAAGCTTCCTCTTTAGCAGACGCAAAAAGGGTGCTGGAAAACAAAAGGGAGAGTATAAATAGAATCTTAATTGAAAACGGGCTTCTCATATTACTTTGAAATATGGGTCTCTAAAAATCGGTGCAAATGTAAGGCATTCTCTTAAAAAGAAAAAAGCATTTAGAAGTTTATTTTAAAGCGCCTCCCCTGAGATATTTACCCTTAAAATTTATTTTAAAGTATTGAGCATTTTGGCAGTAAAAATAGTTTCCAGGAGAAGACAAACCAGGTAAGGAATAAAAAAGGCTGCAAATTCCAAATTACTGATATCCCCATCGGCTCTATATCCAGGATAAAAAACAATAAAGAAGCATAAAAATTTTAGCATACTGCCTCCCATAAATAGAAATCCTATCTGATCTTTAAATCGTATTCTAAGCACATACAGCGAGGTGAAAATAGACACTGCTAATACAAAATTTAACACATAGGAAAGCAGTATCATATTCCCATAAAGAGGCAGCTCTTGTTTGTAAAGAAGCGTGAGGTGAATTCCGAGAATGAGCACCAGGCTCGCAAGTAATAGGGCGGTAAATCTTACTACAAACTTCGGAATGGCCATTATTGATTAATTCGTTTTAATTGCAAAAGAACCACATATATGGCGATGGCAACGCCTACTATCGTAGCGATGGCTGTGAATAATCTTTTCTCTGTTTGATAATGTTGGTCTAACCAGATACCTCCTTTGGCAGCTAAAAATATAATAGCGCCCATTTCAAATCCTATCCCGGATAAAATGGCAATATTTTTTAGTGAACTTTTACTCTTACGAGGCTTTTGCTGGTTCATTTTTAGTGCTGACAGACGATTTAAAGCCTGCAGAAGTTGAAGTGCCTCCTACAGTGCTTGCTGATGTATTGGAACCTCCTTTGCCCATAGTGCAAGCTGCATTAAAGGTGGCTCCCGGTTCTACGGCAAGTTTTGATACAGAAACGGTCCCTTCAATAAGAGCTGATGCTTTTAAGGATAATAATTCTGACACTAATAATTCTCCATTAAAACTACCTTCTATGTCTGCATTAACACATTCTACTTTACCGTGAATATAACCGTCTTTGCCAATTACAACTTTCCCTGAAGTCTTAAGATTTCCGTTTAATTTTCCATCAATTCTAAAATCAGCTTCAGAAACAATGTCTCCTTTGATCTTAGTATTCTTTTCTATTCTGTTGGGTTGCCCACCAATCTCATTCATAGCTTTAGGTTTTTTGTTATCTGAAAACATTTTTTAAGGTTTTGGGGTTAAGCTCTGACGCTTGTATTCGTTAATATTTTTATGAACTTGTACTACTTTATAGTTAGCTGATAAAATTACAAAATTCTCATTATCAATCTTATAATCTTTGTTATTTTTTAGTAATTCTATATACCCAAGGGCAAAATCTTTCGATTTAAATCCGTGAACTACCACAAATTGATCTTCGAGATTATAAATATCCTTGGAAACTGCATTTGAGTAGTTTAACTCTTTTAATGAAGTTTCTAATCGTTGTTTTAATTTTAAGGCAGCCTCGTTCTTGCTTCTCTTAAAAGGAAAAACCACCTTCCAATTTCCCTTGGCGTCTATTGCTGCTTCCCCTAAAAAATCTTTGGGTTCTAATTTTGGGAGTTGTTCTGAAATCATTAGTTGGGCCTTTTTCCCTTCTTGCTTATTAGGATAATTAAGGGCAACATAGTTTAATGCTTCCTTAAACTGTTCAAACCCCTGTAATCTTCCTATCGCAATAGCTTTTAGCATTTCAAATTTAGGAACCACGGGGTCACCTGTGAACACATTTATACTTTCTTCTGCACCCGTTATTACCTTCAAAAACTCCTGATTTTCATATAATTGGTACAACTTAGCATAGCGTGCCTCCGGACTATCTGCAGATGCAGCTAAAACAGCCTGTGGATTTAACAAGATCTCGGCATATCGAGAATTGCGATGGTCCTTTATGATGTTTTCTTTCATAATAGAAGCTAGTGGACTACCTACTTCTTCGTAGATCTTGTATAAGTTGTACTTGGATGGCAACACCAAGCGCTGTTCCGGATTGGACTCCAATACACGCTCCAATTTGGTAGATGCTAATAAATTTTCGCCAAACTTTTCTTTATAAATTAAGCCCAACTGATAATTCGCAAAATTGCGTTCCCTCCCAAGACTATCAATGACAGCGACATTTGTTGGAACCTGATCTAAATAAAAATCTAAGGAATATTTTAGTTCTTCGGGCAGTGTTGCCACATCACTATTTTGCTCTACGGTGCTCAGATCTGTTAAGCTGGTGTTTTGTGAAGCGTTTTTACTGCTCCAGCGCCAATTATCCTCAAGCGTTCGATTGCCCCATCTCGATTTAAAATCGGTCTTCCCGTACCCTAAGCTTGTAATATTATAAAAATAGAATTTTCCTTTGTTTTCTTTCCCCCCCTTGGAGGCAGCAAATGTTGCAATACCCGCATTAAGTCGGTCTTCTTCTCTTTTGGCCTTTGCTTCCGCCTCTTTCTTAAGACCATCTATAACCTCCTGAAAATAAATTTTCCGCTCGTCTAACGGCATGTTGTATACGGTAATAACGCTATCTGCATATTGCACCGTTTTCTCATACTTAATTACGTCTTCCAGGTTATCTAACTTCTTTTTAATGGCCCTAAATTTCTTTGTGTTCTCTGGCAAATTCACCAAAACACTATCATAGTATGCCCCTGAAATATCATATACATTTTCGTCAAAATAATAATCGGCCAGATTTTCATAATTAAGGGCGAATAATTGCGGGCTATTTTGGGTAATGCGCAACGATTTGTTGTAATAGGCTAACGCAAGGCTATCCGATCCTAAACTCCGGTGATATTCACCAATCTGTCTAAAGATCTTGTCTAGAAAAGGCCTGTTTTCCCGATTAATTTCGAGCCAGGTTAAATATTCCAATAATTCTTCCTTATTTTCCGGGGTAATTGGAGTGTTTTGAATTTTTTGAAGATGAGCATTAATCATATATACCCTTGGAGACAACCTGTTTAAGGCAATGATTTTGTCGAACGCATAATTGGCACTGTCTTTAAATCCTAGCTGGTTGTACAATTGCCCTATAATAAAATAATACCGGCCCTTTTCCGGGTTTTTCCTGGTGTATGCAGTGGCTATTTTGAGTTGTTGTATAGCGGTATCAGGAGCTTTCAAATTAATATAAGCCTGCGCCATCATGGCTCTGGCATCTGCATACTCCTGGTCCTTAAGATCTTCGTATTTAAGGAGACGCTTTAGATTTTTTAAGGCTAATTCCTCATTTTCCAATCGGATATACGTCTTTTCTCTCCATATAGAAGCTTCATTTAAATTATTGCTCTGCGTATATTTTTGAAGTACATAATTAAATGCCTCTATCGCCGGGATATACCGCTGATCAAAATAACGGGCTTTTCCAAGTAATAAGAACGCCTCTGCAGTTTGGGGGTTGCGCTCCTCATTCTTAATATCCATGCTATGTTTTTGAATAGCCTTGGTGGCCTTATCCTCGGCCCTTATAAAATTTGGGTTGTTATTTTCGGAGTCTAACTTAATCTCATCTTTTACATCCAGACGCTCTACCGGTAGAATATCCCAGTAGTTGTCGCGGTAAGATTCATTTAATTGCTCCCTGCCTTCTTCAAAGGCAAGATTCCCATTATACAACACATTGTATTTGGTATTTAGGGCGTGCCAGTTTCGGTTAACGAAGGCGTCCTTTTTCGTGGAGCAGGCATTAAAAACAAGGGCCCCAGATAAAATAAGATAAAAATAATAAGTTCGAAGCTTCAAAATTCTCTGTATTCGTACGTAATGTAAACTTAAAAAGCGCCTGTTTATTATATGGCTACTCGATAAAATGCACGAATAAATACCTCAGCGTGGTTTACACCATTTAAGAGAAGAAAAGAAGTTTAAATTGGCTATCCTCCGAAGAAGGTTTCTAATTCTTTTAAAGTTTGGGTAGAGGTTTCTATATCTTTTACAATTTCCCCTTTATTCAGCACTACTATACGCTCACAAACTTCGGTGACATGAATAAGATCATGACTAGATACTAAAACAGTTACATCCCGATTCTCAGATAAATCTTTTATGATTTGTTTTAGTCGTATTTGGGTAGTAGGATCCAGATTTGCAAACGGCTCATCTAAAATAATGACCTCCGGGTTGCCAATAAAGGAGGCTACAATTCCCACTTTCTTTTGATTTCCTTTCGACAGATCTCGTAAATACTTTTTCTGTCCTAAAATTTCCCCGTGAAAGAAATTCTCAAAATTAGATATCAACCCATCCACATCTGCTTTGTTCTGTCCGCGAAGTTCTCCTATGAAATAAAAATATTCCTCCGGGGTTAGGTATCCAATAAGAAACGTTTCATCTATAAAGGCCGAGGTAAATGGTTTCCAGGCTTCGCTTATAGCTACTTCTACCTCGTTATTGATGATCTTCCCGGTAGTAGGCTGAATAAGATCTAGTAACAGGCTAAAAAAGGTAGTCTTCCCCGCCCCGTTGTTGCCCACCAGTCCAAAACTTTGTCCTTTGGGTATCTCTAATCCTTCAATATTTAGAACGGTTTGTGTGCCGTATGTTTTTGTGAGGTCGTGAACTGTAATCATTGTTATGCTTTATTTTTTAGTCTGTTTGTTTGTAGGCCAACAGCGTTTTGTATTTTTCTTTTTTATAAATCTTTTCGATCATCTTAAAAACCCTGTCCTTAAATGCAAAACCAAGGATCCCAGACAACGCCACGGCAATATAACCGGCAGTTGGATTAATTAAATAATGTCCTGCAGCGTAGACCAGCAAAGGAAGCAGTAATTTGGGTATGGTAAGGATGAGCGTTTTTACATTAAATGCCTGCTTATCGCCAAATGCTTTTTTATTTGACGTAAGATCGATGGGCGTTTTTATATAAGCCCCTCCCCATAGGACCAAATATGAATTTACTCCAATATTATAGATGGCACCAACAACGATCGCCATATATACCTCCCACCCAAAATACAGATAAAATGAGGCAATGACGGTACTAATAGCTGTAGCAATAATGATCAGATACCATTTAGAGGTAAGATATTCGCTGTATTTGATGTTTTGGCTCATCATTAAAGGGTAATAAGAGCTGTCCCAACTGGGAACAAACTGTCCGAAACTGAAGAGAAACCCCCCGGAAATAAATATCCCTGCAAAAATGCGCCATACCGGACCCTCATATACCTCAATACTCCCTGTAAAAAATATAAACCCATAGAAAAGAAACAGGACGCTCAGCAACACCGTGGTTTTGGAACGTTTGTTTCTTTTAATCAGTTTTATGTCGTTCTTCAGAAAGGTTCCCAAATTACCGAATCTATTTAACCAGGTATAGTCTTCTGTCTTGGCTTCGGTGTGTTTGGTTGCCAACCCCCCATCCAGATACATGTGTTTTTTAAAATAATTAAAGGAAGCGTAGATTAATCCAATTAATGCCAGAACAGGGAGCGCTGCCGACCAGGGCATATCGAAAAAGGAATCAAAAATTGGTGCCGTATAAATTGTAACATCAAACCAACCGTTGTACTGACATAAGCCTAATACCGCAAGAATAACCACCATAGGATAGAAGATTCTATCCTGATTATTCATCATGATGTTGATAAAATTATTGCAATAAAAAAGTGCCATTAATCCTACATGCCAGCCAATTACTGATAGCGGATCATACCCTTTAATAATGAGCACTATGGAAAAAGGCACAAAGAAAAAAGCGTGCATCCAATTAAAAAAAGAAAGAACTGTTTTCCCCAACGAGTATTTAACTACCGCACTTTTTTTAAACGGCATATAAAGCAAGGGCTTTATGTTCATAATGGGCATTTTTTGGAACATATACCTAGCGTATAAATCCATCAACAAATAGTAAATTATAAACTGATTTACTACACGTAACGGGTCTCCCAATTTTGCATCCTCAATAATAAAAAAGGAGCCTACACCCAGTGCCAGAAAAACTACAATAAAATAAAGTGCCCCAAAGATCATTAAAATCTTAAATCCTAAATTGGTCTTAAAGGAAGCTGCCCTGAAAAAGGATTTCCATTGCAGGCGGATAAAATGTTTGAACATATGGGTTGGTAAATTTTTTTTTCGAGTTAGTAGCGAAAATATAGATTTTGTTACAAAGACTACCTATTTTTTAAGAATCGCGGTTTAAATCGCAGTTCATTCCTTAATTTTGCACAAAATTTTACAAAATGAGTACTTTTTATTCTCTTACTGTATCGAAGATTAAAGAACTGACTCCCAATTCTGTAGTAGTTTCATTTTCGATTCCTCCACAGCTTACGGATATATTCTCGTTTGAGGCCGGACAATACATTACCATAAAACATACCATCTCCGGAAAAGAGGTTAGAAGAGCCTACTCTATTTCTTCTTCTCCCAAAGAAGGCGATATCACCGTTGGAATAAAAAAAGTTGCGGATGGCACCTTTTCCGTATACGCTAATGAGTCTTTAAAAGAGGGGGATGTTTTAGAAGTAATGCCTCCAGAGGGGCGTTTCTTATTTACACCAGGCAAGAATGCGCAACATATTGCTGCTTTTGCTGCGGGTAGTGGAATTACGCCCATCATGAGCATCGCCAAAACAGTATTAGACAGTCACCCAGAAAGTACCTTTGTATTGGTATA
>CBDUCK010000125.1:0-8380 GCA_965365635.1 uncultured Muriicola sp. | reverse complement strand
CGTCTTCGAACTTGATCCCGTGCATCGACCCGAGGAACACGTTGCCGAAGGGCGGACACTGGCAACTTTCCGCCCGAATGATCCGGACCTGATCCATATTCTGGTATCTAAAAACAAGCCCGAAGACGCTTACCTAACCATTAATTACAGAGACCACTGGTTCTATATAGACGACCGGGATGTAAAATCAAAAAATACCTTTGCCGTTATGCAAATGCTGATGAGTATGGCAAAAGACGGTTCGGGCTCCGTGGTGCCTTTGATCTCCATAGGAAATTAACACTGGCGTGCCCTTTTTGCACAACACATCTAATAGAACGTATCACAAAGTTCTAACAGATTTCTAACCAGGAGCCATTTGGGATATTGGAAAAAACCTGTGCGCCAAAGAAGTTTAGCCTTTTACTACCGCAACAGGTCTAAGTATAGCCACTTTCCTGGCTATCCCCGCATCGCTTATGGTCTCGACCACCATATTAACATCTTTATAGGCTATAGGCGCTTCTTCAGCTATTCCCTTAAATGACCCCGCTTCTAAAAAAATTCCTTTTGCTTTGAGATTTTCTTTGAGTACCGGGGCATTTACTTGCTTCTTTGCCGCCGTCCTGGAAAGTCTTCTTCCGGCCCCATGGCAACATGAACCGAAAGTTAGTTCGTTGCTTCTTTCGGCTCCGGCCAATACATAAGAACAAGTCCCCATACTTCCGGGGATAATAACGGGTTGCCCAACCGATTTATAAAGCTCAGGCAATTCTTTAAATCCGGGGCCAAAAGCCCTCGTAGCCCCCTTGCGGTGCACAATAACTTTAGCGTTCTTTCCATGTACTAAATGTTCCTCTACTTTGGCGATATTGTGTGCTACATCGTACATCAGTTTTAAAGGTTCAATGGAAGGTCCAAATATATTACTCCAGGCCTTTTTCGCCTCCCAGGAGATCACTTCCCTATTACACCAGGCATAGTTGGCTGCTGCACACATAGCTTTAAAATAATTTTGCCCTTCTTCTGAATTAAAAGGCACACAGGCCAATTCCCTATCGGGTACTTGGATACCATATTTAGGCATTGCAGATATGATTTGACGAATATAATCGGTGGCGACTTGATGCCCTAACCCCCTGGATCCGGAGTGAATCAATATCACCACCTGACCTTTGGACAGGCCATAGGCTTCTGCAATAGTATCTTCAAAAATTTCTTCTACAAAATCTACCTCTACAAAATGGTTTCCTGAACCTATGGTGCCTAATTGGTCAACTCCTCTTTTTTTTGCCATATCGGAGACCAAAGTCGGATCTGCATTTTCCAATCGCCCATTGCTTTCCATAAAAGCCAAATCTTTCTTTTCCCCATAACCCTTTTTAACCGCCCACTCGGCCCCTTTAAGAAGCACCTGGTCCATTTCGAAGGAAGAAAGTTTGATTTGCCCCCCTTTTCCCATCCCAGAAGGAATTTGAGCGTACAGTTCCTTCGATAATTCCTCCAATTTATCCTTAATTTCTTCTATTTTTTTGGTCGAAGTAAGCAACCGCACCCCACAATTAATATCATAGCCAATACCCCCAGGCGAAATCGCCCCATCGGGATATAAAGTGGCCGCTACGCCACCAATGGGAAAACCATAGCCTTCGTGAACATCGGGCATAACCAGAGAAGCTCCCTGAATACCGGGCAGAGATGCCACATTTACCAATTGCACGAGGGAACGATCTTCCATAATAGCGTCGAGCAGAGGTTCAGATGCCAATATCCTGGCAGGTACGCGCATATTTGCATGGAATGCTTTGGGAATCTCCCACAAGAAGTCTTCTATTTTATGGATGTCCGATTTATTGATTTTCATCTATTAAATATCAAGGATGATTATGGTTTCCCAATCTTCTTTATTGTTTTGGTGCACATCGACTTCGTGATAGTCGATTGCCTTGATTTCCTCATCAAAACCCCCGGCTTGGTGTCTGCCATGAATCTCTGCTTTTATCTTTGTCGTCGTCAACTCAAAAAAAACAACTTCACAAAAAATTGCTTTTTCAGCATAAGAAATCGAAAGAACCTCCGATAAAAAATCAATAATCAGGCAGGTTTCATTCTGTGCTAAAAGTTCAATTCTTGACTTAAACTCAAATGGCCCATTTTTATCACAAAAACCATTTATTAATATGTTACCAATTCCCAACACTCCGGCAGTAAAAAGCTCTTCCAGCGTGGAGCCCACTATTTTCATGCGGATGTCTGCCGTATGGGGTAGGTAGCTTATCTTCATTTTTTGGTTGCTTTCACAACTAGAAAGGATCCCTTTCCAACGCCTGGTTTTGGTATTTGAATTTCTGCGATCTCCTCTAATTCGCCAAAAAGTGTCTGGTTAAATTCTAAATTTTTGAATCCTATATCCTTTAGCAACTTCTGTACTTGGTTTACAGTATAAAAATTAGCCTTTGCGAAGAAGGTACTGCGATAACGTTTTGCAATATATTGTTTTGCAATACTGCCTTCCTTATCCAAAAATCCAATTATTACAGAACCATCTTGTTTCAGAACTCTGTGCGCTTCAACCAGGGCATTCCTTAAATTATCCAAATGGCATATGGTAACAAAAAGTACAAAATCGAATTGCAGGTCGCGGTAAGGAAGTTGCTCGGCATAGCCTTCTATAACTTCTATTCCTCTTTTAAGGGCTATCTCCGCCATTTCACCGGAGGGCTCCACACCTTCTTTGATTCCCAAAGGAAGGGCGAACCTTCCGGTCCCCAGACCTACCTCAATACCTCTAATGTTAATTGGTAATTTTAATAATTGCTCCTTAATCGCAGTAAGTTCGGATTGATACACTTCATGATAGTCCTCGTACCATTTTTCATATTCTTCTACATGTTGATCAAATATTTCTTTATGTCTCATCATATTTCTCTTAATGATTCCCTAAATGTCATCAGAAATTAATCCCTCAGCAATGATTTGCGTCAATCGACACAGGTTTTTATAACTAAAAAGAAGGTTGGTGATTGGATTATTTGGTATACATAGTAACAATAAGACACATCGTCGCCGCCAGGAGAAAATTCATCTTTCCCGGGATACCTCAACAAACCAACCTAATTTAAGTTGGCCTATTTTAATGATCCAATACTTCGAAAGTTACTTTAGTGTTTACGCGATATTCAGAAATCTTATTCCCTGCTACAGATACCTGCATATCCTGAACATAGACCGATTTGATATTGCTCACACTCTTTGAGACTTCGTTAATAACATTTTGTACTGCTACTTCAAAACTTTCGGTAGAATTCCCTAAAATTTCAACTACTTTTAATACTGACATAATTATTGTTTTTAATGATTTAATATAGTACGGCACTTAACCTGGAACAATGAATAGCCAGGCTCTTATGCTCATTACCTCAAAATTAATTACCGTTTAAGGCCATCACTAGGACTGGTGTTTATATATTACTAATCGGGTTATTAATTACAGTGTCTCTTCTTTGTCACCTATCCATATCTAAAAATAGCGTTCAACGGACTTTCCTTTACAGGCATTTGTTCCGGAGGTAAAAAATACACCTCACCCCCTTGTTCAAAGGTTTGCATTGCAGCCAAATTGGTCAACGACACATTGTTGATTTCGTGTTTCTCTGCTATTGAAACTTCATTGTTCTTCTTATCATAAATTCCAAATACATCACTGTCTTCTTTAACAAAGAGTGTATCGATCCGCCCATTGAGTGCTGCACTTACAATCGCATCTACCTCATAGGAAGTTTTTTGTGTATGGTAAAGTTCTTTAAACTTGTTAATTTTATTAAACAACGGTTTCTTAAAATATTCCTCAACCAGCAACCAGGATTCTCGATGTCTTTCATCATCCTTTTTGAATTCAGGGTCACCTGGCAAGAATTTATCATATAGATTGTGATACGTATTCGCTTCGGCATACAGCGCGTAAAGACGATTGGTACATGAAAGTACCAAGGGAGCCTGTGAATCTGATACCATTTTGTTTACCCCTTCGTCCAGCTTCCTGAAATATCGCATCAATTCATCTTTTTCATCTTCCTTTCCCTCGCCCTGGCCATGAAACGAGGCCCCGTACGTGGCCTGACCACTCCTAAACTGTAAATACTTTTGCTTATAATCAAATCCAACGGCATCCTCCAGTTGTTTAGGGGCAACATCTTCCAGATACATGTCCTTGAAAGAGTAGCGTGATGCTTCATATAATTTTACGTAGTCTTGGCTAAGGTCCAATAGATAGTAAAGTCCATCATTATGATATAAAGGAAGCAGTGGCAAAAGGTAAAAATGGCTCCCAACATACGTTTTTACCGCAAACGGTATGGGAGCCATATAATATCTCATCCCCTTCTCCGAATCCAAAAAAATAGCCAATCCATCGGAAGGATTTCTCCAAAGCTGCACCTTGTCTATAAGCTGCTCTACAGGTTCGAGATATTTTTCTACTTCAGATTTATGCAATTGATGTTCCATCAACTTTTTTTTAACCTGGCTGATACATTGTCTTAGTTTGGCCTGCGCTAAATGCCTATTCTGTTCCAAGCCTTTTTTATCCATGTTGAGGAATATGGAAACACACAAAAGATCTCGTTCTTTCGCAAGGGTTTCAAAGTCTTTTTTAGGCAACGGATGTTTTTCGGAAATATTCATGACTCAACTATTTTTGACAAAATACCTCAATCAAAATGAACTTAAAATGATTTGAATCAGTAGGTTGAAATTTTAGAAACTCACAGGTATTTCAAAAAGTATTTAATACCCATTCCGACCAATATGATACCTGTACATTGCTTAACAAAACCAAAACCTGTAACACATTTATACTGCGCAAAAAACAATGTTCGGGCCTTTGTGTAAGGAACAGAACTTAGACTAGAGCAGGCGGAATGATTTGTATCATTTCTGCTTAGCATCAATATAGCTTCCTTTATTCCTATTCAAGGAATTTTAAGGAACAACACTTTCCTAAAACGACAAGTAATAAGGATAAAAAAATACTATTGAAATGAATAAGATCATCACCCTTACAATGAATCCAGTCGTCGACAAGGACACTTCTGTGGCAGGCATTGTACCCAACAAAAAACTCCGCTGTATAACACCTACCTATTACGCAGGAGGTGGAGGTGTAAATGTTTCAAGAGTTTTGAAGAACCTGGGGCATGAATCGCTTTGTATGTATTTGGCGGGTGGCCCAATGGGGATCCACATCCAACAATTAATCTCCGATGATAACATCAAACAAAAAGTAGTTCACATTGAAGGTTGGACCCGAGAAAATCTTTCCGTAACCGATACCAATACCCAACTACAGTATCGATTTGTTGTCCCCGGGCCCCAGGTGAAAAAAGGAGAATGGAAACAGGTACTGACACTTTTGGAAGAAAATTTATCTAAAGGTGATTTTTTAGTCGCCAGTGGTAAATTGCCACCCAAAATGCCGCCTGATTTTTATGTAAAAGTTTCTAAAATCACCGATAAAAAGGAAGCGAAACTAGTGATGGATACTTCGGGAGAAGCTTTGCTTCCCACTATGAAAGCTAACATATTCCTGATGAAACCCAATTTGGGAGAACTAAGCAATATTCTACATGTAACATCTATCTCAGCTATGGAACTAGAGCCTTTGGCCAAAAGGTTCCTTGAAGAAAATAGCTGTAAAGTACTTGTGGTTTCCTTAGGCGCAAAAGGAGCATTATGGGCGACCAAAAATAAAATGGAATATATCCCTGCCCCTACAGTACATCAAAAAAGTACTATTGGAGCAGGCGACAGTATGGTCGCTGGCATGGTATTTAGCTTAACTCATGGAAAATCATTAGAAGAAGCCGTAAAATATGGCGTGGCCTGTGGATCCGCCGCAACGCTTTATCCCGGCACTCAACTGTGTAAAAAGAAAGATGCCGACGAACTTTATAGGTGGTTAAAAAATAATACAGTTAAAAAAACAAAAAAAATCCCCAACCTGATCTAGATCATGTGGCATTAAAACTTGCCCTTGTATTTTAGCATCGTTAAGAATAAAGTTCTTTTGAATTATTCAAGTCTTATTCGGGGGGATTAAGACATGACAGTATGGAAGAGGCCAGACGTTCCTTTAGACCTTTTGAATCGAAATAAAGTTTAGCGATAAATTATATTCAGGTCAGTGTAAGTGGTAATTGGATCATAAAGCATCTTCTGGGAAACCGGCACATTTCGATGTTCCGGTTTCTTTTTCAAAAAATAATATCTACATGACGAAAGTCATTTCATACTGAGATACTCTCCCTTATATTGGTGTCTTAATTAAGTAGTATAGTTCTTTGAAATCTAAGTTTATGCTTCACAAATAACCCAATGAGTATTATTTATGAGAGGCAAAATACAATAGTATAGGAAGGTGTCGAAAACGCCCCATGCCGTGTGGTTTTAGCTATGGCCTAGCAATAGGTTTCACTCAAAATTACGCAAAGCGGTCAAAGGTATTTTTTACACTTTCCTAGAAACTGGAGCATACAAATGTTCCAGTTTCTTTAAAGTATTGATCTTTATTATGTTAAAATGATAAAGGTCAAAGTAAAGAAGGAGGATATATTTAGCACTTTAATCGGTCAGTTAGATCATTTTAGTAATAAAAAGGTTTAAGAGTTTGATAAAAAGTCTTGATAAATTCAATTTCTTTATGGAAAACAGGAAGTTTCGGCTTCCTGTTTTTTTTTTGACCTTACTAAATGGTTTCTGCGCATCAAAAAATGCTGCAGATGCCTCAATTTCTTACTCGTTTGGAACAGATCAAGAATCAAGACCAAAGGCGTAATAGTGCTTTCCGGGTATATCTTCATAAACACCTTCCAGCATTACGCCTCCCTTTTTATTTTCCAAAATTGCAACCAATTCCTTTATATTGGTCACTTTTTTACCATCAATATGGGTTATGATATAACCGGCACGAATTTGAGTGCTTTGTCTTAGCAGGCCAGGATACAGGTTAACAACTCTAACCCCACCATCCAAATTCAACTTTTTGGCGGTTTCGTTGTCGAGCGTTTCAAAATCGGCCCCCAGATAGTTAAGCATTTCCAAATTTTCCTTTTTTGTAATATCAGTAGTCCCCTGAACGTTTTCGAGAGTAACCTTAAATATCTTTTCTTTTCCTTTTCGTTTCGCGGTAATAGATATTTGATCTCCCGGCCTATGCTGAGCTACGATTTCCTGCAATCTTGGAGAAGTAGCCACTTGTATGCCATCTATTTCTATAATAATATCCCCGGCTTCCATACCTGCTTTCTCGGCTGCACTATTCTCGCCTACATTTTCTACCCAGACCCCTTTGGTGAAATCTATATTCTTTTCTTTTGCCAAGTTACCGTTCATGGTGCGTATTGTAACCCCAAGCATTCCGCGCTGCACACTGCCATATTTAAGAAGATCGGCTACCACTTTGGTAACGATATTACTTGGAACAGCAAATCCATACCCACTATAACTACCTGTTCTGCTTGCAATAGCCGAGTTAATCCCAACAATTTTACCATCTAGGTTTACCAAGGCTCCACCACTGTTCCCGGGGTTGATAGCCGCGTCTGTTTGTATAAAACTTTCTACCGCAAATTTCTCGGGATTAATATTAATATTACGTGCCTTGGCACTAACAATCCCCGCAGTTACTGTTGAGTATAGGCTAAATGGGTTTCCTACGGCCAAAACCCATTCTCCGATCTCCACATCATCTGAATTAACAAATGATAGGGCTTTTAAATTGTCGCCCTTGATCTGCAACAATGCGATATCCGTGGCAGGGTCGGCACCAATTACAGTAGCTTTATACGTTTCGTTGTTATGCAGGGTAACTTCCAATTCTGTGGCATTATTTATAACATGGTTATTGGTCACTATATGGCCTTTTACGTTAATTATAACTCCAGAACCCGAACCGTATAAAGGCTGATAAGGTGTATTTTCAGGCATTTGAAAACGATCTCCGAAAAAATCCTTAAAAAAATCGGGTAATTCACGGGGCCGTTGGTCCAAATTTTGATTCCTAGTGGTCTGAACAGACCTGATATGAACCACAGCATCCAATACTTTTTTGGCGGTTTCGGTAAAATCTACCGGGCCACTTTTAATTTCTATATTCTTTATCGCTTCTTCACTACCTCTTTCTTCAGCATATAACTCAAGGCGTTCAGCATCAACACTTTCCTGTTCCCCGTTTACATCTTTACAAGACATAAATGTAACCAACAACACTGTAATTACTAGTAACCCTCTACCTATTTTCGTTTTATTTCTGATTTTTTTATCATTTGAGTTTATGATTGTGACCAGTCTATCGCTTTTCACCGAATTATTACCCGCTGCACGCGCAACGATGATGGCCAGCGCT
>CBDUCK010000124.1:0-8649 GCA_965365635.1 uncultured Muriicola sp. | reverse complement strand
ACCCGCGACCCCCTGCGTGACAGGCAGGTATTCTAACCAACTGAACTACCAGACCGTGGCGTTTAGCGTGTGCAAATATACGCTGCTAAATGAATTCCACAAACAATTTTTTCTAAAATAATGATCCGCTATCCAAAAGTAGCCCTTTCAATCATAAAAGTATTTAGGACCTTGGAGAAATTCTCGCGAATATCCACATCTACATAGGTGATCTGATACTTGGCACAGGTGAGTTTTAAATCCGATATAAATCCGGATACTTCCTTCTCATAGGCTTCTTTAATAGTGTCGGCATAGAGATCTATATGTTTCCCCGTCTCCACATCCAAAAAGCGTTTTGGCGTATTTTCAAAATCAAAGTTAACCTCCGTTTCTTTATCTAATAAATGAAAGACCACCACCTCGTGCTTGTTGTATTTTAAATGCCGCAGGGCATCAAATAATTGATCGTCCCCTCTGGCGCTCTGGAACATATCTGTAAATAAGAAAATAAGACTACGGCGTTTTATTTTTTCAGCAATCTGATGCAAAAAAGTATAGGTTTTGGTCTCTTTGGAAGGCATGGTGTCCTTAGAAACTTCATTTAGTTTCGCTAACAGCATCTGATGATGCCGTTCGCTTCCTTTTTCCGGAGCATAATAAGAGTAGGTGTCAGAATAAATACTGAGACCAACCGCATCGCGCTGCTTTTTTAAAACATTCATTAGGGCGGCAATGGCCAACACTCCAAAACCAATTTTGTTGAGATGATCCAGATCTAATTTGGAATATTCCGGATAATACATAGAGGCCGAATTATCCAGGATCATATGACAGCGTAAGTTGGTTTCCTCCTCATATCGTTTGGTGTACAACTTGTCTGTTTTGCCAAACAACTTCCAATCGATATGTTTAGTGCTCTCCCCGGTATTATAGATCTTATGTTCTGCAAATTCCGCTGAAAATCCGTGAAAAGGGCTTTTGTGGATACCACTAATAAATCCTTCCACCACCTGTTTCGCTAATAATTCCAGATTTTGGAAGAGCGTTCCTTTTTGAAGCTCATTTTGAATTTTCATAGCTCTAAGATAGGCAACCCTTAAGACATTTCAGAATTTATAACTCTTGTTATGGGCTAAGTAAACATCATATAACAAAAAAAGGTCCGGCATTTGCCGAACCTTTGTATAGTAGTTATCTGCTTGCTTTATAAAGCGGCATCTATGGCGTCTGTGTATACTTTTTTCGGAGATACACCTACTTGCCTGTTTATAATTTCACCATTTTTAAAAACCAGCACCGTTGGGATGTTACGAACACCGTATTTAGCAGCAAATTCCTGGTTGGTATCTACGTCTACCTTACCAACCACTGCTTTCCCTTCATATTCAGTACTAACTTCATCAATAATAGGACCTACCATTCTACAAGGACCGCACCAAGCTGCCCAAAAGTCTACTACTACCGGTTTATCACTTTTTAAAACTACTTCATCAAAAGTAGCATCTGTTATTTCTAATGCCATGAGTTACTGTTTTTATAATTATGCAAATTTAGTCAAATATTTACCTCTTTCATTACAAAGAACATATTCGTTTTTCCTATAACGGTATCAATCTCTGTTATCAGTTAAGTTTAAAATGTACTTCGTTGTCCTCTAAGGTGGTGAGCAACTCACTGGTGATTTGAACTTTTTGTTTTCTACTTAACATGGTTACCTTAATTTCCTCTTCCATTTCATATACAATAAATTGTAGTGTATGATCTCCTTTAAAGGAAACCAAGGTGTCTTTTAATTGATGAATGTTCTTTTCCTCTAACCGGTCTATATTTAATTTTATAGTAAGCTTTTTGGCATAATTCTCCATTACCTCCTGCAGCAGCATAAATTGGTTGTACTGCAATCGGGGATCGCTCTTCTTCCCTGTTTCTCTGTTTACCCAACCATCACGCACAAACACTTTTACATAAACAAAAGAATTGATCATCATAAAATGCCTGAATTTTAAATACTCCTCCCCAAATATTCGGAATTCGAAGGTGTCTGTATAGTCCTCGAGGGTGAAGAGTGCCCATCCTTTGCCATTTTTGGAAACCCTATGTTGAACATCTGTAATAACACCTGCAAAGCAAAGCTCCCTGCCAATATGCTCTTCCAAGTTGTGAAAATAGGAGACATTGGCATTACTAAAGGCCTTTATCTCGGTTTTAAAATCATCTAATGGGTGTCCTGAAATATAGATCCCAACCACCTCTTTTTCCCGGCGTAATTTTTCCATGGTACCCCATTCTTCGCAAGGGGGTACTTCAGGTTCGGGAATTTGAACTTCACTGGCTTCCCCAAAGAGACTTACCTGTGAGGAATTTTCATTTTCCTGAAACTTGGCACCATATTTAATGACCTTTTCCAGAAAGGTGATCCCCTCTCCTTCAATATGAAAGTACTGGGCTCTGTGGGAGTCCCCAAAAGAATCAAAACCACCTGCCAGCGTTAGATTCTCAAAAGCCTTTTTGTTTGCAGCACGCAGATCGATCCGTTTTGCCAAATCGAATACAGATTTAAAGGAGCCGTTTTTCTTTCTTTCTTCAACTATGGTTTCCACCGCCGATCGGCCAACACCTTTAATAGCTCCCATGCCAAAGCGAACAGCATTGTTCTTATTGACGGCAAATTTATAGTACGATTCATTTACATCGGGCCCAAGTACCTCTAACCCCATACGCTTACACTCTTCCATAAAGAAGGTCACCTGCTTTATGTCGTTCATATTATTAGAAAGAACGGCCGCCATATATTCTGCCGGATAATGGGCTTTTAAGTAGGCTGTCTGGTAGGCGATGTACGCATAACAGGTGGAATGGCTTTTATTAAAAGCATAGGATGCAAATGCTTCCCAATCTTTCCACACTTTCTCCAGAATTTCCCTCGGATGACCATTTTTTTCTCCCCCATCCAGGAACTGAGGTTTTAGCTTTTCGAGCAAAGAAAAGATCTTTTTCCCCATGGCTTTCCGCAGTATGTCTGCTTCACCTTTAGAAAAGCCTGCTAGTTTTTGAGAAAGGAGCATCACCTGTTCCTGATACACTGTAATGCCATAGGTATCATTTAAGTATTCTTCCATTTCCGGAAGGTCATACGCTATTTCTTCCCGTCCGTGTTTCCTCCCAATAAAACTGGGTATGTATTCCATGGGCCCTGGTCTGTAGAGGGCATTCATGGCAATAAGATCGTTAAATACTGTAGGCTTCAGATCCTTCAGGTGCTTTTGCATTCCAGGCGATTCGTACTGGAAAATGCCAACCGTATCCCCGCGCTGAAAAAGTTCGTAGGTTTTTTCATCATCCAAAGGAAAATCGTCAGGTACGAGTTCTGTACCGTGCTTTGCTTTTACAATTTTTACGGTATCCTTGATCAGGGTCAGGGTTTTAAGTCCAAGGAAATCCATTTTCAGCAATCCGGCACTTTCAACGACCGAGTTATCGAATTGAGTAACATAAAGATCCGAATCCTTTGCCGTGGCCACCGGAACAAAATTGGTAATATCATCTGGCGTAATGATAACCCCACAGGCATGAATTCCTGTATTTCGAAGCGAACCTTCTAAAACACGGGCCATATTTACGGTTCGGGCTTCCAAGTCGTCCCCTTCAGAAATATTTAGCAACTGATGCACCTTTTCTAGCTCATCGGAGCGAAACTTTTTTCGAAGGTCTGCTTCTGGGATATCAAAGATCTTTCCGAGTTTAGACATGGTCGGAATTAACTTTGCGATCCTATCGGCATCACCCAAGGGCAGATCTAATACCCGGGCCGTATCACGGATCGAAGATTTAGCGGCCATGGTGCCATAGGTAATAATTTGTGCTACCTGATTAGATCCATATTTATTAATTACATAGTCCATCACCCTTCCTCGGCCTTCATCATCAAAATCGATATCAATATCTGGCATAGACACACGATCCGGATTTAGAAAACGCTCAAAAAGCAGGTTATATTTAAGTGGGTCTATATTCGTAATTTTGAGGCAATACGCTACTACAGAACCAGCCGCGGAACCCCTACCGGGACCCACCGATACATCCATATTCCTGGCCTCGCGAATAAAATCTTCAACGATTAGAAAATACCCGGGATACCCAGAATTTTCGATGGTCTGCAATTCAAAATCTATACGCTCAGTAATTTCTGGTGTTAGTTCTTTATATCTTTTTTTAGCGCCCAGATAGGTAATGTGCCTTAAATAGGCATTTTCCCCTCTTTTTCCTCCATCATTTAAATCCTCCGAAACATTAAATTCGGTCGGAATTTCAAACTTTGGTAAGAGTACTTCCCGGGCAAGTTCGTACGCTTCAATTTTATCTACTACCTCCTGTATATTTACAATAGCATCCGGAACGTCTCTAAAGAGTTTTTTCATCTCTTCGGACGACTTAAAATAATATTCCTGATTAGGCAATCCATACCGATATCCCCTTCCGCGTCCAATAGGGGTAGCCTGCTTTTCACCATCTTTTACACACAATAAAATATCATGGGCTTCGGCATCTTCTTTTTTACAGTAGTAGGTGTTGTTGGTGGCCACTACTTTGACATCGTGTTTTTTTGCCAGGGAAATTAACACCGGGTTTGCGCGGGTTTCATCTTCCTGATCGTGACGCATAAGTTCCACATAAAGGTCCGCACCAAATTGCTGTTTCCACCACACCAGGGCTTCTTCGGCTTGTTTTTCACCTATGTTTAATATTTTGGAAGCCACTTCCCCATAAAGGTTACCCGTAAGAACAATGAGGTCTTCCTTGTATTTTTCTACAATGCTTTTGTCTATCCTAGGCACATAATAGAATCCATCTGTATAGGCAATGGAGGCCATTTTAGCCAAGTTGTGATACCCTTTTTTGTTTTTTGCAAGAAAGACCATTTGATACCCATAGTCTTTCTGATTCTTATTAAGATGATCTTCGCACACAAAAAATTCACACCCAATAATGGGTGTTATTTCTGTTTCGGTACTGGTCTCTCCTGTTTTTGCAGCCTCGGCGATACTGTTCCGGACCGCAGCATTGTGTGCCTTCACTTCCTTTACAAAATGAAAGGCCCCCATCATATTTGCATGGTCTGTAAGTGCAACGGCTCGCATATTATTGGAAGCAGCAGATGCTACCAGGTCCTTCACTTTAATGGTAGATTGTAAAACAGAGAATTGGGAATGATTGTGGAGATGAACAAAAGGAATATCTTCCAGGGTTTTGATATTTTCCTCAATTTCTTCGTGTGAAATATCACCTGTAGATTCCTTTTCTTTTGCAGCTGCAAGGGCAGCAGAAGCTTTTTTAAGATTAACATGCTTTAATCCCAGGAGCGTAATTTCCTTGGGATTAACCTCTGTAAAGGTGTCAAAATAATCGGGTTGAACATCTAATTGCTCTTTTGTAAAGGCCCTTCTTCTAACAAGTTCTAAAAAACAGCGTGTGGTGGCTTCCACATCTGCCGTTGCGTTATGAGCTTCAGTAAAGGGTTGATTAAAAAGATACTGATGGAGCTCTGTTAAGGTAGGCAACTTAAATTTCCCCCCTCTACCTCCTGGTAACTGACAGAGTTTAGCAGTTTCTTCGGTGCAGGTATCTAGTACCGGGAGGGTGCCCAAATTAGTTTCCACCTGCAGGCGATACAATTCTGCCCCCATGATATTAATATCAAAACCTACATTTTGACCCACCAAAAATTTTGTCTTATCTAGGACGCTCTTAAATTTTAATAGGGCTTCGTCTAACGGAATTCCCTTTTTCGTGGCCAGTTCGGTAGAGATCCCGTGAATTTGTTCTGCGTCATATGGAATGTCATAACCATCCGGAACAATCAGAAAATCTTGACGTTCTAGTAGGTTGCCCAATTCATCGTGTAATTGCCAGGCCAGTTGTACGCACCGTGGCCAATTGTCGACCTCCGAAATGGGAGCGTTCCAACGTTTGGGCAAACCGGTAGTTTCTGTATCAAAAATCAGGTACATAGGAGGCGCTTAGTAATTAAAAAGACAGGCAGTAAATTTATGGAATTGACATTGGTTTTAAAAGGGTAGTTTTTAGGAGTTATTAACTAAAACGATTCAGGCTATCCGTCGAGATGATTACAAAAGAAATGTCTAAAAGAGAAAAAAAGAAGCAAATAAAAAAAATCGTAACTCTTTATTTTTGACGTTTATACAGGATTAAATTATTTTTAATTTTGATGGTCAGATAAAATAGAAAGATTATATTTGCACCCTCTTTACAAAAAGGAGTTTTAAGAATTAATAACCGAGGGTCGGGCACCCTACAAAATTAATGTGATATGCCAGTTAGAATTAGATTACAAAGACACGGAAAAAAAGGAAAACCATTTTATTGGATCGTTGCGGCAGACGGGCGTTCCAAGAGAGACGGAAAGTTTCTGGAAAAATTAGGCACGTACAATCCGAATACCAATCCGGCTTCAATAGATCTTAAGGTAGAAGAATCTGTAACCTGGTTACAGAATGGAGCACAACCTTCAGAAACTGCTAAACGTATTTTATCTTATAAAGGAGTTCTTCTTAAACATCATTTACTTGGTGGCGTTCGCAAAGGAGCTTTAACGGAAGAACAAGCAGAAGAAAAATTTAATGCTTGGGTGGCTGAAAAGGAGAAGGCTGTTGCTAAAAAAGAACAGACGTTAGGTGACGCAAAAGAAGCAACGAAGGCGAAAGCATTAGAAGCGGAGAAAGAAGTAAATGCAAAACGTATTCAGGCAGCTGCTGAAGTTTCAGAAGAAGCGGTTGCTGAAGTAGAAGATTCAGAAATAATTTTAACCGAAGCACCTGCAGAAGAAGCACCAGTTGCTGAAGAAGTTAAAGAAGAAGCACCGGTTGCTGAAGAAGCAAAAGAAGAAGCACCAGCCGCAGAAGAAACTGCAGCAAAAGAAGAAGCACCAGCCGCAGAAGAAACTGCAGCAAATGACGATGCTACTGCTTCTGAAAAGAAATAATTGTGAAACGATTAATGCAAAAGGAAGATTGTTTCTACCTGGGCAAAATCGTATCAAAATATAGTTTTAAAGGGGAGTTACTAGTAAAACTAGATACAGACGAACCAGAACTTTACTCAAATTTGGAATCAGTATTTGTTTCAATAGGAAACAGTCTGGTTCCATTTTTTATTAAACGATCTTCGCTCCATAGGACCAACCTGCTTCGTGTTCGTTTTGAAGAGGTTAATGATGAGGCCGATGCCGATAGGATCATGGGTTCGGAGGTCTATTTGCCATTGCAATTTTTACCAGAATTAACAGGAAATAAGTTCTATTACCATGAGGTGATTGGGTTTACCTTGCAGGATAAGGTTTATGGAAATATAGGAACCATAGTGAGCATAAACGATTCTGCCTCACAGGTTTTGTTCGAGGCCCAAAAAGACGGTAAAAATTTAATGATACCTGTTAATGATGAGATCATTACCAAGGTAGATCGCCAAAACAAAACTATTTTTGTGACGACTCCGGAAGGGCTTGTTTCCATGTATTTAGATGAATAATCCGCGCTTCCATTTCACCCACTGTTCAATAGTTATACTTGAAAGCACCTTTTCAATTTAAAAAATTTGCCATTTACCAGGACCGTTGTGCCATGAAAATTGGCACGGACGGAGTTTTGCTTGGTGCCTGGACGTCTGTTACTTCTGATCCAAAAAGTATTTTGGACATAGGTGCTGGGACAGGGTTGCTGGCATTAATGCTCGCACAAAGAACCAATGCGGAAACCATCGAGGCTATAGAAATAGATGTGGATGCTTTTGAACAATGCGTTGAAAATTTTGAGAACGCTCCGTGGGCAGACCGCTTATTTTGCTATCATGCAGGACTCGATGAATTTGTAGATGAGATAGAAGACCAGTACGATATAATCATTTCTAACCCACCGTTTTATGCTGAAGAAGTCTCTAGTGGTAATGCTTCCCGGGATAGGGCCAGGCAGATGCAATCGCTTCCATTGGAAGAACTGGTAGAAGCGGTTTCTTATTTACTTGCACAGGAAGGTGTTTTTTCTACGATTATCCCTTACAAGGAAACCGAGCGTTTTATTCAATTGGCGGCGAAATGCAATCTATTTCCTAATCGGATCACCCGGGTAAGAGGGAATAGGACTTCCGAATTCAAAAGGAGTTTAATAGAATGCTCGTACAGAAAAAGTGAGATTGTGAAAGATGATATTACTATTGAGCTCCAAAGACACAGCTACACCAAAAAGTACATATCGCTTACCAAAGAGTTTTATTTAAAAATGTAATGTTCACAAACGCCTTTTCAAAGGACGGGTTAGACATGTAGGTCCGCCTCCGCCTTTGATGCTTATTTCTGCGCCTTTATAGGTAACTACTTCACATCCTGCGGAAAGTAAGGCTTGTTCCGTTACAGGATTGCCTGCTACCATAATACATTTTCCTGGAGCGGTTGCCAGTACATTACATCCCAGCGAATCAAATTCTTCCTCAGGAACTTCTATAAAAGAATAACCACGTTCCAGGAGTTCATTTCTAAAAGAAATTGGCATTAAGGGGGAATACACCACGGCTAAATTATGATCTACCGGACTTAGGATAGACATTAAATGAAACACGTCTGAAGGCCCTCTGAAATGTGGCAGCTCTGCTACCAAA
>CBDUCK010000123.1:0-8832 GCA_965365635.1 uncultured Muriicola sp. | reverse complement strand
TAAAGTAATTAATAGGGCACCTGTTTTAATAAAGAACGATTCTATGATGGTTTGCCCTGTTACGGTTAAAGATGACCTCATTGGGGCATTGGAACTTACTTTTAATGTAACCGATACCTTTCATATAAAAGCGGTCAATGGCTTTATTTTATCCGTGGACACCTCCTCCAACGACCCCGAACTTTTTCATGAAGCCCGTACCTGGGTACGTGAAAACAGGCCCGAACTTATTGAGGGGCCCTGCCAGGGAATTTGGGATGGCGGGCCTACCCCGGGAGACTGTGTAAGGGCCATGGTACAGGGCCATAAAGAATTTATAGCAATTCAAAAAGAAGGAGAATAATTAGATATTATGTGTACATCAATAATTAAGAACATACTCATTTTGATCTTTGGGATTTTTTTTCTAACCTGTTGTAAATCCACCAAAACCAATTCGGTTGAAGCAACTGATGAAAATTTTAGAAGCGTAGATGCCTCCGTTGGTCTGGTCTCTATATTAGATTTAATACAACGGGTACCCGGTGTTACGGTTCGTGGAACAACTGTACGGGTTTTTGGTTCCAATTCATTTTCAAATGCGTCGGAACCCTTGTTTTTAGTAAATGGGGTAGCTTACAGCGGTGGTTTAGCGGGAATACTAAGTTCTATTAATCCGACCGATGTGAAGTCTGTCGAAGTGTATAAATCACCTGCAGAATTGGCGATTTATGGAGCACGTGGATCTAACGGGGTAATCAACATTATTTTAAAACAATAAGATTACCTATTGCAAACCATAATCAATAAAATGTGCCTCTCACCAGAAAGCAACTAACCTACGGCTTAGAATAGATTACATATGAAAGTGACATTTAACATGATTGGACTTTTTGTAAAGGATCTTTCCAAAATGGTTCAATTCTATAAGGAAGTAATTGGATTAGAAATAGATTGGGATGGCAATGGTCCTTATGCAGAATTTCAGCATGAAGGCATCAGATTTTCTATGTATGAACGAAGGGAATTGCCCAAATTACTGGGACAAACCCCTTCTTTTCCAACCGGTATTAACGGCACTTTTGAACTCGCTATAAATGTAGGGGAACCAGCAAATGTGGATGACATGTATCATCGTTTAATAGGAGGAGGGGCCAAAGTCATCTATGCCCCACGGAATGAACCCTGGAAGATGCGATCGGCAATGATAGCCGATCCGGAAGGAAACTTACTTGAAATAGCCTCTGATTTTTGGGACTAGTTTTAGATAAAGTCTTATTTTTTCTGTCAGTTAACAGCGCATGTTATATTTCTGTACATTAGAACAACAAACCAACCAAAAACCAAATGGTTGAAATGATACAGATGTCTGATAAGCTCATGAAGCTTATCGATTCAGAAGTTGCTAAATAAATGATAGAATGCTCAAACACATGTTGAATAAAAGAACAATCCTGGCTACCTGTTTTCTCGGCTTTATCGGTAGTCATATTACTGCCCAGGAGATCGAAATGCGAACCAACGGACGCCTAATTCTAGGTACCCATAAAGAACGTACCGCATCTGTTGCCAGTGGGGATATAGACGGGGATGGGGATACCGATATGCTTGTGGCCAACGGAAGGCACTGGCCTGGTCAGAACAGAATATTTATAAATGATGGCCGGGGCATCTTTACGGTTGAAAGAGATTTAGGTATGTTACGGGAAACTACCTATGCCACAGAACTGGCGGATCTGGACAATGATGGAGATCTTGACATAGTCGTTGGAAATGATATGGCCCCTAATGCGCTGTTCCTGAATGATGGCCGAGGTAATTTCACTAGAAACGGGTCTTTTGGCGAAGCATATGCCCCCACCAGAAATATAACGTTAGCGGATTTGAATACCGATGGATATGTAGATATTTTGATCACCAATCGGGGTCGACCTAACGAGATTTGTTTAAACGATGGCACCGGTAATTTTTCCAAAACCAGGAACTTTGGAAGTAGTGATGATTCTACCATAGATGTGGAAGCAGCCGATATAGATAATGATGGGGATCTGGATCTGATCTTGGCGAATAGAGACGAGCAACCCAATTACGTGTATCTGAATGATGGCAACCTGGGATTTGATGAGAGAATAGCCTTTGGAACAGGAAGCGATAATACCCGTTCGGTAGGAGTAGGGGATCTTAATAAGGATGGATTGCCCGATATCATAACCGCGAACATTGGCGAACCCAACATTATCTATTTTGGGAATACGGCAAATCCCTTCTCCGAATCGGTCATCTATGATGCTAGCGAAGCCGCTAGCTATGCCGTAGCTTTAACCGATCTTAACGGAGATGCTGCGATCGACATCGTTATAGGAAATTCAGAAAGCCCCAATTTTGTATTTATAAATGAAGAAAAAGGTCAACAATGGAAGGGGTATAGGTTGAAAGATGAATCTTTTGATACCTACGATATTATTACTGCGGACCTAAATAAAGATGGTTTCCCGGATATTATTGAAGCGAACTCGGACGAGATTAATCGCTATTACCTAAACCTAAAGAAAAGATAAGTGCAACTCTAAAAACCACTAAAGCATGAATACTTTCATAACAATGATTACATCTAACCTGAAAAACGGTCTTTTAGGCTTCTTGTTTATGGGTGCCTTTTTTGTTTCTTTCACGACAAGTTCACAAAATACTCCTATTCAGTTAAAATATTTTGGCACAGCGGGTTGGGAGATAACAGACGGCAACATTACAGTATTAATAGACCCATATATCTCCAGAGTAAAATTAGGCACGGGACCTGGGATAAGTCCTGAAGATACAAGAGAAACAGTAGCACGTTCCGATCGGTTTGTTTCGGATACCTTGTTGATAGACAGTTTAATTACCACCGCAGATTTTATCCTGGCGCACCATTCGCATTTCGATCATCTGGCAGACGTACCGTATATCGCCAAAAAAACGGGTGCCAAGGTTATCGGTACCGAAACTACCTGTAACATCCTTAGGGCCTATGGCATACCAAACGAGCAATTGTATCCCGTAAAAGGAGGGGAAGATTATCTGTTCGAAAACTTTTCTGTACAGGTAATTCCTACTATACATTCAGCGTTGAACGATAAGCATTATATCGACTCAAGAACCTACACCGAAATTCCTGAAGCACCACTTAAAGTATCCGAGTTTATAGAGGGAGGTTCGTTAATGTTTCTTGCCCGTTTCGCCAACCATACGGTTTTGACTATGGGATCTATGAACTTTGTAGAAAGAGAATTGGTGGGCCAACACCCGGATATTCTGTTGGCAGGTGTCAACCGTTCACAACTGGGTTTATACAAGTATAACGAACGTCTTCTGGCCGTAACTAATTATCCAAAAGTTATTATACCAACCCATTGGGATAATTTTCGTTTGCCCTACGGATTTTCTCAACAAAGCGGAGTAGAACAAAAGCTGATGCCATTTAAGGAAGATGTAAAAAGACTTTCTCCTAATACAAAGGTGCTAATTCCGACACATCTAGGAACCATTACCGTAGAATAGCTGTAACCATTAAAAAAGAGGAAATTTTACTTTCTTAGCTGCCAAGTGCGCCAATTCTTTTGGATTTGCTCCTATGATTGCTACTTTTAATGGGAATTGGTCCGGACGCAGCCTTAAATTGCCTTTTAAAATTGTAAATTCAACTTTCTAAAAATCAACATATATGCGATTACGAAATTCTCTTTACTACGGCGTAGCCATAGCCTTCCTTTTTTTGACGGCCTGTCAGAGTCCTAAAAAAGAATCTGCCACCCTGCTTATTTATGGTGGACCAATTTATACGGTAGATACTACCCAGGCGATGGTGGAAGCAGTAGCTACAAAAGACAATATCATTCTTTTTGCCGGAAGTCTTACAGAAGCCGAGCAATACAAAAACGACCAAACACAACTGATAGATCTGGAAGGTAAAACCATGACCCCTGGTTTAATAGAGGGGCATGGACATTTTATGGGATTAGGGTACAATGAACTAAACCTGGACCTTATGAACACTACCAGCTATCAGGAAATCGTAGATGCCGTGGCCGAGAAAGTTAGCACGGCAGCTCCGGGAGAATGGATTACCGGTAGAGGATGGCATCAAAGTAAATGGGATGAAATGCCGGCCGAAACGGTGAAGGGCTTTCAGACACATGATATGCTTAGTGAGGTATCCCCGGACAATCCTGTATACTTGCGGCATGCCAGTGGTCATGCCGGTTTTGCTAATGCCAAAGCCATGGAAGTGGCAGGCATAACAGTATTATCTAAAGAAGGAATTAACAATTTTGAGGTAGAAGGTGGCGAAGTAATACGAGATGATGTTGGAAGACCAACAGGTATTTTCAACGAACGTGCCCAAGGTTTAATAACTAAACACATTCCGGAGAGTACTCCGGAGAAAGATGTCAAAGCTTTTGAACTGGCCGTTGCCGCGTGCCACAGAAATGGTATTACCGGTTTTCATGATGCCGGTATAGGCAGAGAGACCATTGCGCTCTATGAAGAAATGAAGACCGCTGACAAAATGAACATTAGGCTGTATGGGATGCTTACCGGTTGGGATAAAGAGTTGCTTAGTGAATGGTATGAAAAAGGTCCTATGATAGACCCAGATAATTTAGTAACCATCCGATCGGTGAAATTAAACTGCGATGGTGCCTTAGGGTCGAGAGGGGCCTGGTTATTAGAAGCCTATACAGACAGACCGGGACACTTTGGACATGAAACGCTTCCGATGGAGTTTGTAAAAGAGACTTCCTTAAATGGATTGCAAAATGGTTTTCAGGTTTGCTCACATGCCATAGGTGACCGGGCCAACAGAGAAATACTAGACCGTTATGAAGCTGCCTTTGTCGCATTACCAGACTTAGCAACTGATCACAGGTTTCGAATAGAGCACGCACAACATTTACATCCGGATGATATCCCTCGATTTGCCGAATTACAGGTTATCCCGGCCATGCAGGCGGTACACATGTCTTCTGACAGACCCTGGGCCGTCGACCGTTTGGGTGAAAAGCGAATCAAAGAAGGGGCTTATATGTGGCAAGACTTGTTGCAAAGTGGGATACCCATAGTAAATGGCACCGATGTACCTGTAGAACCACTAAACCCAATTGCCAGCTTGTATGCCAGTGTAAGTCGGAAAACGTTAAAAGGCACCCCTGAAGGCGGTTATGAGCCAACGCAGAAGATGACTCGGGAACAAGCGCTGAGATCCTATACCCTGGATGCTGCCTATGGCGCGTTTGAAGAAGACATCAAAGGTTCTATTACGGCTGGAAAACTGGCCGATTTCACTATTTACAGCCAGGATTTAATGAACGTGGCGGAAGAAGAGTTCTTAAACACGGAGATAGCCATGACCATTTTTGATGGTGAAGTGGTGTATACCAAGGGAGAATAAAGCAATGAAAAAAATAACATATTTGTTGTTCGCATGCGGAGTCTATACAATGACTATAAGCGCACAATCGGACGGAGAAATACAGCTAAACAAAGTACAGTCTTTAGATAGTACCCTTTCTACTCTTTATGGGGTTATTTCTGGTGAAAAAGGTGAGGAAAGAGATTGGGATCTTTTCACTTATTTATTCCATCCAGATGCCAAACTAATCCCGTCATCGAAAAACACAGATGGTGTATACACGGCGCGGTATATGAGGCCAGAGGAATACATTGATGGATCAGGGAAATGGCTCGTGGAAAACGGATTCTTTGAAAAGGAAATTAATAGAGTTGTACATTCGTTTGGAAATATAACGCAGGTATTCAGCACCTATGAATCCTTTAGAAGTGAAGCAGATACCATACCTTTTATGAGAGGTATTAATAGTATCCAATTATTAAATGATGGGGAAAGGTGGTGGATTATAAACATTTATTGGACACAAGAATCAGCAGAGAATCCTATTCCAAAGGAATACCTGCCGGGAAATGATTAATAGAATCCGTTTATAATGTATAAATTATGGTTCCAAACTAGGGTCACTTAAATCAAATATGACTTGTAACTTTTCAATCATTCCTGGTATTAATTAATTCTTCTGTTGTACTACTTTCTCATTATAAGACAACCCATGATGTAAATCGTTGCCTTTGCAAGCAACTTAAGCTAAATTTTAGGTTGGCTTTTAATCTTACACTTAGGGGGTCATACACTTGATTTGTGTATGAAAAGGCAAGTACACCTGCAAGAACATCAACTGTCAGCAAATGATAGAGATATTTTGGAAAAAGCCCTTGAGAATGCATACAGAAACCTCATATGGATAAAAATGCAACCAAATTTAGAACTCTTGCATGAGGAGGCAATAGAAAGTTATCAAAAAGCAATAGAATTAGGATACAAAGATTCACAGAAAAAGCTAAAAGAATTAGTTAAGAGCTAGAGGGAAACTTATTGCCAGCAATTAACTATGCATAAATCGTTGTCTGTAATTTGATCACAAATAGCTTCTGTTGTAACATTAAAGTTTTTGTGTCGTCTTAATGTTAAAATATAAAATGAATCTACTTCGAAGCCTTATTCTAATTATCCCGGTAGTATGTATTATTTCTTGTAATTCTAATGTGAAGAAATCGCCAATTGCGAAAGTGGATGTTGTCTTTCAAGAAGACTCTCTCAAATTCACGGAGTCGCAAAAAGTTTTCATCCGTGAAGTGATAAGCAATACAGAAGAGGAGGTTCGAAATCTATTACCGAATCTACCAGATAGTATACAAGTCATTGTTGAAAATGTTGATTGGAATCTTGACATGGTTAATGGAGTAACAGGAAGAACAGAAACTAATCATCCACCTTTGGTCCTAGTTCAAATCTCAAATAATTATCAGGGAGGCGTAATAGAATCAGTATATCAAGGTATCAAGTCCACAATTTTTCATGAATTCCATCATTTGTCCAGAGGGTGGGCCATACAAGATAATAAATTTGGTCCTGGAATCTCCAATGCAATGGTTAATGAAGGTTTGGCTGTTGCATTTACAGAAATATATACAGGAAACATAAATGATGTAAACTCCTTTACTGAGGAGGCCGATAATTGGGTAAACGAGATTTTATTACTTCCTCCGGATGCAAGTTACGCTCAGTGGGTAATGGGTGAGCATCCTGATGGAAGAACATATATAGGATATCGAACTGGAAATTTTTTAGCGAGACGAGCAATGAAAAATTCAGGAAAAAGCATTTTAGAGTTAAGCAACCTTATGCCAAATGAAATTATAGAACTAGCAGGGTACTAGTCTGCCATTACCACATAATGACGCGGGATATAAATTGATTGGAGATAATTTCGAAAAATGTATACTACAAAAATATTATGTAGTGGCAAAAGAATGACGGTTGCACCTAAACACCTTTAAAATTTGTTTACCCTTACGGTAATCATTCTGGCCTTCTCTACAGATTATTCTTTATTCAGGTGGTTTTCTATGTCGCGGAGGTGAAGTTTTAGTGCTTGTGCAGAAATTTGAATCTCCTTGATTAAAAGTGCTAAAGACAGGATAAGTAAAATCAGAGCAACACCAAAAATCCAAACGGCAAAAATATGCTGGTTTATATAAATTAAAAACATAGTTAAAACACAAAGAAGGAGGCTTGTGATACCAAAAATCTGCATCCAGCGGGTGAGGTTGAGTCGTAGTTTCAGGTTTTTGATTTGCTCTAGTAAGGAGTCCTCTTTTTTTTCTAAATAGATATCATGCAAATTCCTTATTACAGCTGCATACGCCAGGAATCTATTGGTATATGCCAGCATTATCAGGGATATGGCTGAGAATAAAAGTGCGGGGGTGGTTAGCGTAAGTTCTTCCATTCGGTTTTTTTAAATACCTGCTAATTTTATGCCCATAAAATTGCACTTTTTAAAATTAGAAATACCTAATCAGCAATAAAATTTCTGTGTCTCTATCTAATGAATCAATAAACCATAATAACTGCATAACTCCTAAACACTCGTCACCTCTGGGATATCATCAAAATAAACCATCTTAGTTTACATCAGTGATTGTTTATCATTAACTATGTGCTATTGCTCGCCTGAGGATAAAAATTTTTAAAAACTCGAGAATTTGTTTCGGATCAGGGTTGATTACCCCTAGCTTTTGGACTACTCATAGTACCAACTTGTCCCAGGAATGGATGCAAGCGTAGATTCTACAGCAGTCCTCTTATAAACTTCTTCAATGATCCTGTATAGGTCCGGAATAACCTTTTTTGCGAGTCTGGAGTTATTGTTTAATAGAACGCAAATTCCCAGATCGGCTTCCGGGTAGACAGCAATTTCATTTCTGTAATTATTTACGCTTCCACCGTGGTGCCACATGGTAATTTCCTTCTGGGATTTATCTTCCATAAATTTATGGATCCTCCATCCAAAGCCGTAATGGGAGGATACATGGCCGGGCCAACGCTGATAGTACTTACTATGCCCTTTAATTTCTATAAATGGTTTAAACGCTTCTTTTATGGCTTGTTTTGTTAGAATTGCCGGGTTATGTCCCAGTAGAAATCGCATCCATTTGCCCATGTCAGCAGCACTGGCATTAATGCCACCTGCCGCTATGGCATTGTAGTAATTGTTTCTGATTTTTTTTGGCCTCCATCTGTTATGCCATTTTGTATGAGGTATTGCCACATTAGCTGTTTCTACTAAGGATTTATGAGCCATTGTAGTGGAGCACATTTCCAGAGGATTAAAAAATCTACTTTGCAATAATGTAGCAAGATCCTCGCCTGTAGCCTTGTGTGCCATCTCTCCTGAAAGAGCAAATAGGGCATTCTGATAGCTGTAAACCATCCCGGGACCGCTAATGGGCTGTACT
>CBDUCK010000122.1:0-8970 GCA_965365635.1 uncultured Muriicola sp. | reverse complement strand
AACAGTTGGATCTAGAAAATAACATTTAAACTGATCTGCGTTTTCTTCTACATCTAGTACATTCGGATGAAAGTCTTTGTAAAAATCTTTCATGACCTTTTTCCAATCCTCTTCGCCGTTAGCTATCTCATCGAAATCCTTTTCAACTTTAGCGGTAAAATTATAATCGAGGATATTGGCAAAATGACTCACTAAAAAATCATTTACGATGATCCCAATATCTGTGGGAACCAGTTTTCCTTTATCTGAACCTATGGTTTCCGAAAGATTCTTTTCCTTAATACTGTCACCCTCCAGAACTAACTGACAATACTTTCGCTCGGTACCTTCTATACTTCCTTTTTGTATGTAACCTCTATTTTGAACTGTAGATATCGTGGGAGCATAGGTAGAAGGTCTTCCAATTCCCAGTTCCTCTAATTTCTTTACAAGTGTTGCTTCAGTATATCGGTATGGTGGGCGGGTAAACCGTTCTGTAGCAGTAATATACTTATTAAACAAGGTGTCGTTCAGATTCATCGCCGGGAGCATGCCTTCCTGTTCTTCCGATAAATCTTCTTCATCCTTTCCTTCAAGATATACTTTTAAGAAACCATCGAATTTAATTACTTCCCCATTGGCAGTAAACTCCTCCTGGTGTTGGTTCGCCTTAATTCTTACATTGGTACGCTCTAATTGGGCATCACTCATTTGTGAAGCCAGGGTTCGCATCCGGATTAATTCATATAGTTTGGACTGATCGCGCTCCAGATTCGGGGACTGCAAGGTCATATTTGTAGGTCGAATAGCTTCATGCGCTTCCTGAGCACCTTTAGCTTTTCCCTTAAAATTACGAACTTCACTGTATGAGGCTCCATACATATCTATAATTGCTTCTTTTGCCTCATTCAAAGCCTCTTTTGATAGATTAACACTATCTGTTCTCATGTAAGTGATCAACCCTGCTTCATAGAGCCGTTGGGCCACCTGCATAGTTCTAGACACCGAGAAATATAATTTCCTGGATGCTTCCTGTTGCAATGTAGAAGTGGTGAATGGGGCTGCAGGAGATTTCTTAGCTGGTTTCTTCTCTAGCGATGCAACTGAAAATTTGGCCCCAAGATTTTGGTTTAAAAATGTTTCGGCCTCCCCCTTAGTCTTATACGTCTTATTGAGTTTTGCTGTAAACACCCCTCCTTTTTCCGTTGCAAACTCGGCACTTATACGATAGGATGCTACGGGGATAAACTCATCTATAGATCTTTCTCGTTCAACAATAAGACGAACAGCCACAGACTGCACCCTTCCTGCTGATAGGCCAGGTTTTATCTTTTTCCACAATACAGGGGATAATTCATATCCTACCAATCTGTCGAGAACCCTACGCGCCTGTTGTGCGTTTACAAGATTATAATTAATACTTCTTGGATTCTCTATAGCCTTCTGGATGGCAGATTTGGTGATCGAATTAAAAACAATTCTTTTGGTCTTGTTTTTGTCCAGTTTTAAGGTCTCTGCTAAATGCCATGAAATAGCCTCTCCTTCTCTATCTTCATCACTGGCCAGCCATATGGTATCTGCCTTATTTGCAAGATCCTGGAGTTTTTTTACCAAGGCTTTTTTATCCTTGTCTACGACATATTTAGGCAGAAATTCGTTATCAACATCTACGCCTAACTCCTTCGAAGGAAGGTCGGCTATATGCCCGAAACTAGACTCTACCTTAAAATCTTTTCCCAAAAATTTCTCGATCGTTTTTGCCTTGGCAGGTGACTCTACAATTACTAAATTCTTAGCCATTCATTGGTTTTTGAAGAAACAAAAGTATACCAATTTTTTGATTTCCTGTGATACCTTATTGTAGTATGCATAATTCCACCGCAGAATGTACCCCGCTTTGGACCCTTAATTCGTGTGAGAAAGTTTCCTGACAACAAGAGATACGAAGTAAAAATTATTGTTATTTTTAAGCCTGTATAGAACACTACCAATCATGAAAAAAATTTCCCTTTTAAGCCTCGTACTTCTTTTATTCGTTTTTAGTCAAGAGGTTACCGCACAGCGCAAAAAAAACAACACAAACACAACCACCTATAAAGAGGCGTTGTATAACTCTCTGGAGTGGCGACTTGTAGGTCCTTTTAGAGGAGGACGGGCTGGCACCGTTACGGGTGTTACTTCGGATGATGATTTATATTATATGGGTACTGCAGGCGGTGGTGTTTGGAAAACCAGCGATGCCGGAAATACATGGGAATGTATCTCTGATGGTTATTTTGGAGGTTCCATTGGTGCCGTAGCGGTTTCGGAATCCGATCCCAACGTGCTGTATGTTGGAGAAGGAGAACAGACACTTAGAGGTAATGTTTCTTCGGGAAATGGTCTGTGGAAAAGTATGGATGCGGGTAAAACCTGGGCTTTTATAGGTTTGGAAGGTTCAGAGCACATTTCGCGGATACGTATACACCCAAAAGATCCAAATGTTGTCTATGTTGCAGCCATTGGCAATTTATGGAAGCCCAATGAGACCAGAGGTGTTTATCGTTCAAAAGACGGCGGAAAAAATTGGGAAAAGATCTTATATGTGAGTAATAAAGCAGGAGCTGGCGACCTTATTCTGGACCCCAATAATCCAAGAATTATATATGCAGCTACATGGGAAATGAAAAGAAACGGGTATCGTATGGACAGTGGCGGTGCCGATAGCAAGCTTTTTAAAAGTACAGATGGGGGTGATACCTGGGAAGATATCTCTGCCTATTCCGGACTACCAGGAGGGCCATGGGGTATTGTTGGAATTGCCGTCTCTCCTCTGGATTCTAACAGGGTTTGGGCGATCATTGAAGCAGAGGATGGGGGCCTGTTCCGTTCGGATGATGCCGGTATGACCTGGGAAAAAATAAATGAAAACCGGGCCTTGAGACAAAGAGCTTGGTATTACAGTAGAATTTACGCCGACACACAGAACAAAGACAAAGTGTATGTAATGAATGTAAGTTATGGTGTATCGACGGATGGAGGCAAAACCTTCACCTTAAAGAATGCACCGCACGGAGACCACCACGACTTATGGATAGATCCCAATAACAACAATAGAATGATTATTGCTGATGATGGAGGCGCACAAATATCGAATGATGGGGGCGAAAACTGGTCTACCTATTACAACCAACCAACCGCCCAGTTTTACCGAGTGGTAACAGATAATAACTTTCCATATAGAATATATGGAGCCCAACAAGACAACAGTACAGTTCGAATTTTTCACCGAACCTCTGGGAGTACCATAACCGAAAGGGATTGGGAAAATACAGCCGGAGGCGAGAGCGCTCATTTGGCACCCGATCCTAAAAATAATGATATCGTTTACGGGGGGACCTACAAAGGATATATGATGCGCCGCGACCATGCAATAGACCAAACAAGATCTATCAATGTATGGCCAGACAACCCCGCAGGTTCTGGGGTGGAGATTATGAAGTACCGCTTTAACTGGAATTTTCCGGTTATGTTTAGCAAACATAAAACCAACCGGTTATATGCAGGATCTAATTATTTACATCTTACAACGAACGAAGGGCAATCGTGGAAAACAATTTCCCCAGACCTTACAAGAGGGCTTCCAGAAACTATAAAATCTTCTGGTGGTCCAATCACTCAAGATAATACCGGCGCAGAGTTTTATTCAAATATTTTTGCTATCGCCGAGTCTCCTACGGAAGAAGGAGTTCTATGGGTTGGCAGCGACGACGGACTCATTCATGTTACAAAAGATGACGGAGAGAACTGGGAAAACATTACGCCCCCAGCGGCCCTTTCCCCTAAATTAAACATGATTAATTGCATCGACGTAAGCCCATTTAAAAAAGGAACTGCTTATGTAGCTGCTACCTCCTATAAGTTTGGCAATTATACCCCATACCTATACAAGACTACGGATTATGGAAAAACATGGAGGTTGATTACAAAAGGTATTAAGAGCAATCATTATACCAGAGCCATACGATCCGATAAAGTGCGCGAAGGTCTTTTGTATGCCGGAACAGAATGGGGTATGTATGTCTCATTTGATGATGGGGCGAGTTGGTCTCCGTTTCAGTTGAATTTACCAGTTACCGCTATCAGGGATTTGCATGTAAGAGACAATGATCTCATAGCCGCTACCCATGGCAGAAGTTTTTGGATGATAGATGATCTTACCCCGCTGCATCAATTAGCTTCCGACATGACCGAAAGTGATTTTTATCTATACAAACCAGACATGTCTTACAGAATGCAGCAATCCGGAGGATGGGGAAAACCAAATACTAAACTGGTTGGGGAAAATCATCCGAATGGGGCTATTTTCAATTACTATATAAAGAATAGTGTAGAAACAGACACCGTAACCCTGGATATCCTGGAGATGGATGGTACGCTTATTCAGCGCTATGCTAGTAACGCCAAAGCGAATAAATTTGACCCGGGGGCAGCAAAACCCCTAAAAGTAAAATCGGGAGGAAACCGTTTTGTATGGAATATGAGATACCCCGGATTTAAGACATTTAAAGGTATGGTACTGTATTCTTCCCCTAACGTAGGGCCTAAAGCGGTCCCTGGAAATTACAAGGTAAGATTTACCTATAACGGGGAAAGTGTTGAAAAGGAATTTTCTATTGTAAAAGACCCTAGACTCCCTAATACGCAGGAAGATTACATGAGTCAGTTCAATTTTCTAATGAGCGTTCGCGATCAGGTCACAAGAGCCAATGAAGCGATCACAGATATTCGCTCCATAAAAACCGACCTGGAGTATTTAAAGGGCAAAACAGCCGGGGACAAAGAAATGAAGGATCTCATTAAAGATTTTGAATCTAAGCTATCGGTTATAGAGAATACTATTCACATGACGAAAAACCAAAGCAGACAAGATCCTTTGAACTATGGAATACGTATAAACAACCGTATAGCATTTTTAATGGCAGATTCACAACGAGGTGACTATCCGCCTACGGACCAATCTCTTCAATTTTTTGAAGAAATCAAAAAAGAGTTAGATACTGAGGTCGCTGCACTGAATCAACTTTTGGAAGAATACATAACTACTATCAACAACAAGGTATCTGATAATAAGATCAAAATGATATCCTTTAAATAAACACTATAAATTAATGGAACTTAGTAACTGAATCTCGTTATCAAGGTATTCATATTGGTATAGCGTATCATCGCCCACTAATAACAAGTGGGTGTCCATGGGGATGACATCGAAGGTGATGATATCTTCAAAATGTTGCAATGGTATTAAGTCTCCAACATTGGTTCTGTCAAATACCTTAAGACCATAACTACCATCGCATATAAACAATTTCTCGTCTTTTACACCAAGGCCATAGGGTTCTTCCATGGGATATGATTCTGCTAAGACCGGATTCGTAATATCCGATATATCTACTATGAACAAGCCACTTTCGATAGCGCCGCAGGCATTTCCTCCACGAAGGGTTACATAGGCATAGTCACCATCAACCACTACAGGATCACAGGCCGTCCCATGCTGAAACTCCGATACAAAACTGGGGATGGCAGGTTCTGTAATGTCGTAGATATACATTCCTCTGCTACTTCCCAAAAACAAATGGTTGTCCTTGTTGAAAATGGTTTCAATATCGAACCCTGCATAAATATCTTCAAGATCCTGAGGGTTTGCCAAATCGGATATTTCAAAAACATTAATAGAATGGCTATCCACAGCGTATAAATAATCTGCCACAATTTTGAAACGAGCCAGAGAGCCACCCTGACCCACACTGTTATCAGCAGCTTCCGCAAACATAACATCTATAAAACGCTGTTCTACCTCTTCAACAAGCCTTCTTTCCGTTACAACCTCCCATCCTATGAGTATCTCATTCTCATAATCCCAATTTTCATAGTCATAAATATCGGCTTCCAGTGGCCAAATTACATTGTCTCTTAAAACATTCTCTAATCGGTTTACGATGGTAATATTGTCTAGGTCCGAAATATCTAACACTATGAGGTCGGTAATACTATCTGCGTAGAGGTAATTGTTCTTCACCGAAATATCCACATTCCCTGCAATTTTTATAAAGGCAACCTTTCTGGGTGAAGTTGGGTCTGTATTGTCAATGACATGTACTCCTTTGTATTTATCATTTACGAAGATGTAATTTTCGTAGGTATATATTTTACCAGATTCCCTAACCGGGATGGGATCAATAATATCCACACTATTCCTAAATTCGGAACGCGTCATGGTTAAAGGATGTGCCACGAGGTATTCGGCATACTCCCCTTTCTCGTCATCATTACAAGACAGCATACCAACTAGCATACTGCACAAAATAAGCAGTGTTTTATTTTTCATGATTTGATTATTAAGGCACTTAGGTTGTTCTCTTTGAGATACCGGCAACCCTCTGGAGTTGCGTTAATTTTAAGGAAATATTATACTGTCATATTGTCACTAATTCGTTTAATGTACTATATTTGCTGTCCTCTTTTAAGTTGATTTTAGAAGTAAAAAGCACTATGGAAAAAGTAATAGACGAATCGATTCAAGGATCGACCCTTACTTTGGATTCAAAAGATACCAACGCCCGTAAGTTATACATAGAAAGTTACGGTTGTCAGATGAATTTTTCTGATAGTGAAATTGTGGCTTCCATTCTGGCAAAGGAAGGGTTTAATACCACCCAGGTATTACAAGAAGCCGATCTTGTTTTGGTAAATACTTGCTCTATACGGGATAAGGCCGAGGCCACGGTTCGAAAGCGGTTAGAAAAATTCAACGCCGTTAAAAAGACGAATCCACATATGAAGGTTGGTGTTTTGGGCTGCATGGCGGAGCGACTTAAAAGTCAGTTGCTCGAAGAGGAAAAAATTGTGGATATGGTGGTTGGGCCAGATGCCTACAAAGATCTTCCCAATCTCATTCAGGAGATCGATGAAGGCAGAAATGCTGTTAACGTGGTTTTGTCCAAGGATGAAACCTACGGCGATGTAGCGCCTGTGCGATTAAACTCTAATGGCGTAACTGCCTTAGTTTCAATCACCAGAGGATGCGACAATATGTGTACATTTTGCGTGGTTCCATTTACAAGAGGAAGAGAACGCAGCAGAGATCCGCGTTCTATTGTAGATGAAGTAACTTCTCTTTGGGAAAGCGGGTACCGAGAAGTAACGCTACTGGGACAAAATGTAGATAGCTATTTATGGTATGGCGGCGGACTTAAAAAAGATTTCGATAAGGCCACTGAAATGGAAAAAGCTACGGCGGTAAATTTTGCAAGCCTACTACAATTGGTAGCAGAAGCACAACCTAAAATGCGCGTACGGTTTTCAACTTCCAACCCTCAGGATATGACGCTTGATGTAGTTGCTACCATGAAAAAATTCAGGAATATATGCAACCACATACACCTACCTGTACAAAGTGGGAGCAATAGAATCTTACAGGAAATGAACCGTCTTCACACCCGTGAGGAGTACATGACGCTAATAGATGCCATCAAAGAAATGATTCCGGATTGTGCTATTAGCCAGGATATCATTACAGGATTCCCGACCGAAACCGAGGAAGATCATAGAGACACTCTATCATTAATGGAGTATGTGAAGTATGATTTTGGGTTTATGTTTAGTTATTCTGAACGACCCGGAACTATGGCCGCGAGGAAATTGGAAGATGACATTACAGAACCTGTTAAGAAAAGGCGCCTTCAGGAAATCATTGATGTACAAAGAGCCCATAGTCTTTTTAGAACGCAAGAACACATTGGTGCCATAGAAGAAGTTCTTATTGAGGGTGTTTCCAAAAAATCGGAAGCTCATTGGATGGGAAGATCTTCTCAGAATACTGTGGTGGTATTCCCAAAAGAAAATTACAAAGAAGGCGACTTTGTGAATGTAAAAATAAACGAATGTACCTCAGCTACGCTGCTTGGCAAAGCTATTGGATATTCTGAAAATAATTAATAATGGAAAGTATTCAGGCTATAAAACAACGCTTTGGCATTATAGGAAACGATCCGAAATTGAATCGAGCCCTTGAAAAAGCTATTCAGGTAGCCCCAACAGACATATCGGTTTTGGTTACTGGTGAAAGTGGTGTGGGAAAGGAATCGGTACCAAAAATAATTCATTCCCTTTCCCATAGAAAGCACGCTAAATATATTGCGGTTAACTGTGGGGCTATCCCGGAAGGAACCATAGACAGTGAACTATTTGGGCATGAAAAGGGGTCTTTTACAGGAGCCACACAAACCCGTAGTGGTTACTTCGAAGTAGCCGATGGGGGAACAATTTTTCTTGATGAAGTGGGAGAGCTTCCGTTAACGACACAGGTGCGTTTGTTGCGTGTGCTGGAAAATGGCGAATTCTTAAAAGTAGGTTCTTCTCAGGTACAAAAAACCAACGTGCGAATTGTGGCGGCTACTAATCTTAATATGATTGAAGCTATCAAGAAAGGGAAATTCCGTGAGGATCTCTATTATAGATTGAGTACTGTTGACATTCATATTCCGCCGTTGCGAGATCGCAAAGGAGATATCCATTTATTGTTTCGAAAATTTGCATCAGATTTTGGTCAGAAATATAAAATGCCTACGATTCGCTTAGATGATGATGCAGTTCAGTTACTGATAAAATATCGCTGGCCCGGAAATATTAGACAACTGAGAAATGTAGCTGAGCAAATTTCAGTTTTGGAAGAAAGCAGGGCCATTTCGCTTAGTACTTTAAATAGTTATTTGCCCAATGCCAACGATTCAAATTTGCCTGCCATTATAGATACAGATGCTAAAAAAGGTGATTTTAGCAATGAACGCGAAATACTATACAAGGTCCTCTTCGACATGAAGAGCGATCTAAACGACTTAAAAAAACTTACCCTAGAACTTCTTAATTCTGGTGATTCAGAAAAAGTGCAGGAAGAGAACGAAACACTCATACGTAAAATTTATGGCGCTGATGGGGAAGAGGTAAAAC
>CBDUCK010000121.1:0-8979 GCA_965365635.1 uncultured Muriicola sp. | reverse complement strand
CAACTTGAAGGGAAGGTCATAAGCTATAAGAGTTTGTTAATTGAATGGTGCCAAAAACAGAAAAAAGATTTTAAATACAATATTTACGAGGATACAGGGAATGATCCTTTGAAGCATTTTGCTGTTAAATTTAGTATTAACGGGAAAGTGATGGCCAAAGCTCGGGCCACCTCTAAAAAGAAAGCTGAAGAGAAAGCTTCTAAAAGAGCATTTTTTGCACTTCAGCACAAAATAGAGAATACCTAGTAGTGGTTTTAGTTTAACTCTAAGGTTTTCGAAGCATAATACTAAAGATAAGACTCACAGGCACTAGGCAAGTTTCGTTATTAATTATATATTTACCGCTTAGGCATTTTTATGGGAGCAACATTAAAAATTTACGAGGATTTTTATGACGACTCTTTCACCCTCCTTGGAATACATACTACCTTGGAAGATTATGCCTTAGTGTATGAATTAAACAGGTGCCTTGGGTTAAGATTAAAACGGTCTGGAGCAGATCTGGATGTAACAGGGGAGATTTCATATCCCTTGTTTGAATGGAAGGATGAACTTCATCACAGAAACTGGACGCTTCTGGTAAATTCATGTAAAACAGAACAACAATCTGTGCTGAATGATTTGTTTCCTAATGAACCCTCGTATTCTATGCATCATTTAGTGCCAGAACATAAGGATGTGGACTATCTTTTGAAAATAGATGAAGAAGAAATGGGAGAGGATATTCTTAAAAAAATATTGACTATTCCAAAGGTAATCACCGCCTATGACATTAATACAGAGACGTTAAAATCTAAGCACAACTTAATTTTTTAGAACAATGCCGACGAGTAAGAAGACAAAAATAGTGGCTACCCTGGGGCCAGCAACAAGTGAGAAAGAGACACTAAAAAAAATGATCCTTGCAGGAGTAGATGTGTTTCGTATTAATTTTTCTCACGCAGATTATGATGATGTCAGGAAAAGAGTAGAAATGATTCGTTCTCTCAATGAAGAATTAGGGATCTACACAGCAATCTTGGGCGATTTACAGGGGCCCAAGCTTAGAGTAGGGGTCATGGCAGGAGAAATAGTAGTAGCTCCAGATGACGAACTTACCTTTATAACAGGGGAGCCTTTTGAAGGGAATTCTGAAAGAGTTTATATGAACTATGCAGAATTTCCAAAAGATGTAAATCCGGGAGAACGCATATTACTAGATGATGGTAAACTCATGTTTGAGGTAGTATCCACAAATAAAAAGAATGAGGTTAGAGCTAAAGTGATTCAGGGGGGGCCATTAAAATCTAAAAAAGGTGTTAACCTACCCAATACCAACATTTCATTGCCTGCGTTAACAGAAAAGGATATCAAAGATGCCATTTTTGCTGTTTCTCTAGACGTTGATTGGATTGCTCTTTCTTTTGTGCGATTTAGTCAGGACCTGATAGACCTTCAAAATTTAATTGCGGAACATTCAGAACACAAAATACCAATCATTGCGAAAATAGAGAAACCCGAAGCGGTCGAAAATATAGATAAAATTGTATCGTATTGCGATGGGATAATGGTAGCCAGAGGCGATTTAGGAGTGGAAGTACCCGCCCAGGAAGTTCCTCTAATACAAAAACAACTGGTGCTAAGGGCTAAAAAGGCGAGGATCCCTGTTATTATTGCCACCCAGATGATGGAAACCATGATTACCAGTTTAACGCCAACACGAGCCGAAGTAAATGATGTTGCCAATTCGGTAATGGATGGGGCAGATGCGGTTATGCTTTCGGGGGAAACTTCTGTTGGGAATTACCCGGTTGAGGTAATCGAAAAAATGACAAGTATCCTTACCAGTGTTGAAACTTCTGATTTGATAAAGGTGCCACAAGAGCCACCACACATTCGAACCAAAAGATATATTACAAAATCTGTTTGCTATCATGCGGCTATTATGGCTAATGAAATAAAGGCGAAGGCCATATCAACTCTAACGAATAGTGGATATACGGCTTTTCAGATATCGGCCTGGAGGCCTAGTGCCCATATTCTGGTTTTTACTTCCAACAAAAGAATACTTACCCAGTTGAACTTACTTTGGGGAGTAAAGGCATTCTATTATGATCGGTTTGTATCCACAGACGAAACAATCGAAGATGTAAATAGCATTGCCTGTAAAAAAGGATTTTTAGAAGTAGGAGACATGTTAATTAGTCTTGCTGCCATGCCAATAAAGAGCAAGGGAATGGTGAACACGCTTCGTGTTACTGAAATAGAAACCTGTAGTTTTTAAATATATCCTGCCCGCCCAAAGAAATAACCGATCATAAATCGAACTTTAGCTGAAAAGATACCATTTCTTCTTTCTTGGGTTCTTGCGCTTTAGCGGTATTTAAATTGGAAAGTGAAATTCCAAGTAGACGCACTGAATTTTGAAGTACTTCCTGATATAACAAGGCAAGTGCAGCATCCAAAATAAGAGCGCTGTCCGATATAAAATAAGGAAATGTCTTGCTCCGGGTTTGCAGAGTGAAATCGCTATATTTTATTTTTAAGGTAATAGTTTTTCCTGCTACGCCAGACTTTTTAAGGCGTTTGTCCAGTTCAATTGCAATGTGCTCCAGGCGTTCCTTCATAAATACTTCACTGCTAAGATTTTCACTAAAGGTACGCTCGGCCCCTACCGATTTCGGTAGGCGATGCGGCTTCACCTCGCTCGCATGAATTCCCCTTACCACTTCATAATAGTGTATTCCACTCTTCCCAAAATGAGTGCTTAAGAACTCTTGTGACTTGCTTTTTAGATCCCGTCCGTTAAATACACCTAACCGATACATTTTCTCTGCGGTAACTTTACCAACCCCATAAAATTTACGAATATCAAGATCTTCCAGAAATTCGAGAACTTCCTCCGGATTCACCGTTTTTTGACCATTAGGCTTATTATAATCACTGGCTACTTTGGCTACGAATTTATTGATAGAGATACCTGCAGAGGCAGTTAACCCCAGCTCATCGGCAATACGAGCTCTAATTTCCGAAGCTATAAGTGTAGCAGAAGGATTTCCTACCTTATTAGTAGTGACATCTAGATAGGCCTCATCTAAGGAAAGTGGTTCTACCAGGGCGGTATAGTCATAAAAAATGGTCCGTATTTTATGAGAAATTTCTTTGTAGCGATCAAAACGTGGCTTAACGAAGATAAGTTCTGGACAAAGCTTAGCTGCCAGGGCTCCACTCATTGCACTGCGAACACCAAATTTTCGGGCTTCATAGCTTGCGGCGGAGACAACTCCTCGAATAGCGCCTCCCCCTACAGCCAAGGGCTTGCCTTTTAATTCCGGATGGTCTAGTTGTTCTACAGAGGCATAAAAGGCATCCATGTCTACATGAATAATTTTGCGCTGAGGGAGATCTAAAGACATAGACAAATTTAAGTTATATCTTAGTGTAATAGATGCCTAAAAATGTACAGTTCTATTGATACGGAAACTATGGCAAAGTCTATGATCTGGATTGCTAATAATAAACAGTAAAAGCAAAGAATACCTTCTGATGAAAATACTAGATTGGCAATATGTTATTAAAAAGAGACCAATGGTATGGTAGAAATAGAGCGAAAATTCCTGGTTACCTCTGACCTGTATAAAAAAGATGCCTTTAAAAAGGAATCTATTATACAGGGTTTTTTAAATACGGATCCGGAAAGAACGGTTCGTGTGCGGTTGAAAGACACAACAGGATTTCTTACTGTTAAAGGAATTACCCTCGAAAAAGGAACAACCCGCTTTGAATGGGAAAAAGAGATTTCAGGAGATGATGCAAAGCATCTGCTAAAACTTTGCGAGGAAGGGAAAGTCGAAAAAATAAGATATTCTGTAAGAAGCGGAGATCACATGGTGGAGGTGGATGAATTTCTCGGGGACAATTTTGGATTGGTACTAGCTGAAATTGAATTAAGCAGCGCCGAAGAAGACTATGTAAAACCAACATGGCTGGGCACCGAAGTTACAGGAGAGCCTAAATACTACAATTCACAAATAAGCAAGCACCCTTTTAAGTTATGGCAAAAATGAAACATAGGGGGTCCTTACCGGGCATATGTCTAAAAGGGAAAAAAATGCTTCGGAATCTTGGAATTAAAATGCACTTTTAAATTGTTCTAAGAAGCGCACATCATTTTCACTCAGTAATCGAATATCAGAAATTTGATGAAGTAAAAGAGCAATGCGGTCTATACCCATGCCAAAAGCGAAACCCGAATATTCTTTAGAATCTATTCCACAATTATCTAATACATTGGGGTCTACCATACCGCACCCCATAATTTCTAACCATCCGGTGCCCTTGGTCATTCGATAATCTGTTTCAGTCTCCAGCCCCCAGTATACATCTACTTCGGCACTAGGTTCCGTAAAAGGAAAGTAAGAAGGTCGAAGTCTAATCTTAGATTTACCAAAAAGTTCGGTCGTAAAAAATTGTAGTGTTTGTTTTAAATCCGCAAAAGAAACATCCTTGTCAATATAGAGTCCTTCTACCTGATGAAAAAAGCAATGGTAACGGGATGAAATAGCTTCTTTTCTATAGACCCTTCCCGTGGAAATGGTCCTAATTGGAGGTTTATTATTTTCCATATACCTTACCTGTACAGATGAGGTATGTGTGCGCAGCAACATATCTGGATTGGTCTGGATGAAGAAGGTATCTTGCATATCTCTTGCAGGATGATGTTCCGGCAAATTGAGGGCAGTAAAATTATGCCAATCATCTTCAATTTCAGGACCTTCGGATACGTTAAACCCAATCCTGGAAAAAATTTCTATAATTTGGTTTTTTACAATTGAAATAGGATGCCTTGCACCCAATTCTAGTGGCTCTCCGGGTCTGGTTAAATCGCCATAAAGGGTTTTATCCTCCACCTTAGAGCTTAGAGCATCTTTTAGCGTATTAACCTTTTCAGTGGCCAAATTTTTAAGCTGGTTAATAGTTTGCCCATATTCCTTTTTTTGATCATTGGGAACCGATTTAAAGTCAGCAAAAAATTGATTTAACAAACCTTTCTTTCCCAAATATTCTATACGGAATGCTTCTACGGCCTCCAGGTTCTTTGCCTCGAAACCTTCAACTTTTTTTATGTGCTCTTTTAACTGGTCTAACATACAATGCTCGTTTGCTAATAGCGCTCAAAAATACTTGTTTTTTGCTTTTCTTCACTGACTATTGGGGAAAAATAGCTTTTTATTGAATTACCTTTATAAACAAGGCAATTCTTATTGCCCCATAGTAATCCTTGTAGTTGATTTTACTTATCTGTGGTTTCTTTTGCACCAAGTTCATTTTTAATGTAAATAACACAGTCCTCAAATTTTTTGAATATATGGGCTCTTGGAATTAAATCAGGGATGATGTCTATACGTTCCATCATATATTTTGGCTGATCTAATACCCCAACGAAAAACACGGTAATGTCTTGTTTCCTTAATTCTTGTAGAACGTCCTCCATGGCATATAGGCCAGATTGATCCATATATTGCATACGTCCTAATCGAATGATCACCATTTTAGCAGTCGACGGAATTTGCTCTGCAAGTTGTTGAAAATCGCTTGTAGATCCGAAGAACAAAGGGCCTTTAATATGTTTTATAAACACCGATTCTTTAAGACTGGCCGGAAACCCTTTTTCATCTGCCCATGCCTTTTCCTTTAATAAAGATTTTACATCGGACCTTTGTGCAGTTAGATCTCCTATTTTCTTCATAAACATTAAAGAGGCAATTACGAGTCCTATTCCCACTGCGTATACAAGGTTCCAGAAAGTAGATAAGACCAAAACCACCAACATTATGATTACTTCTGAACTAAGTTTTACAGGACCAATAGAAATATCCTTGGGTAAACTGGGAATTGCTTTAAGACCTTTGTAATCCATTACACTTATTCCCACTGTTATTAGAATACCGGCCAAGACGGCAGCAGGTATCTGAGATGCAACCGGGCCCATGGCTAACAAAATAAGAAGTAAAAGAACCCCCGCAATCATCCCGGATAGTTTTGTCTTCCCTCCCGAATTAATATTTACAACAGTTCGTATAGTGGCACCCGCTCCTGGAAGCCCTCCAAAAATGGCAGCAATACTATTTCCTATTCCTTGCCCAACCAGTTCTTTGTTAGGTCTGTGTTTTGTTTTTGTCATATTATCTGCAACTACAGAAGTCAATAACGAATCAATGGAACCTAAAAGTGCCAGCGTAAGCGCCGTGAATATGTAAGGTGTTATGGTGCTAAGTTTAAAGGTTGAGAAAATTTCTAAATTAGGTAAAGGAAACCCATCGGGTATTGTTTCAATAGGCCTGTATTCTAAATTAAATCCAAAAGCAATACCCGAAACAATTACAAGGGCTACCAACGTACTTGGAACAGCAGTAGTTATTTTTTTAAAACCAAAAATAATGATGATCGTAACAAAAGCTAAAAGCAACTCTAACCAATTGATATTTTTTAATGCCCGGGGTAGTAGAGTTATGGCACCCATAACTCCGGAGGCCTCTGTAGCTGCCAGAACTCTTGCTTCTTCTAAAATAACATCATCTGTTATTTCTCCTGCACGCGCTATTGTTTCTTCAAAATTTTCTAATACCAGAATACCTTCTCCGGCTTCTTCTTTTAAGATATTTTCCAGGATTAATTCCTCTGCCTCTGGTTTAAAAGGAATTACCCAGTCGTTATCTTCTTTAGGATAGTACCCTAATGCCGGTAATAGCTGGGTAATAATAATGATGAGTCCAATGGCTGTCATAAATCCTGATACAACGGGGTATGGGATATATCGTATGTATCTTCCAATTCCAATAAGACCTAAACCAATTTGCATAAGGCCTGCTAAAAGAAATACCGTTAGAATGGCTGGCAGGGCTTTCTCCACACTACCATCATAAATAGCTATAATACTGGCAATCACAATCATACTTACGGCCGTCATAGGTGCTGTAGGACCACTAATTTGAGTGTTAGTTCCCCCAAAAATCGCGGCAAAAAAACTGATGAATATAGCACCATAGAGCCCGGCACTTGGACCCAGACCCGAACTAACTCCAAACGCAAGTGCCAATGGCAAGGCTACTATTCCTGCCGTAATGCCACCTAAAAGGTCCCCTTTGAAGTTTGAAAAAAAAGTTTTCATTGATTGTCGTTAGTTAATTGCAATTAATTCATTAAGATACTAGATTTAATGCAATAAAAAAGCCAATGGGAATCATTGGCTCAATTTACTTGTGTGAAAATTAGCGGTTTAAACAACTAATCCAAATGGTATATTTCCATAATGTTCTTTAGGATCCCTTCAAAATCGATGTTTAAGTCGATAAGTTTCCCTGTATGTACATCAAAAACCCATCCGTACACCTTAAGGTTGCGATCTCTATACGCTTTTTGAACTGCAGCTGTTTTAATAAGGTTTACACACTGTTCCTGAACATTTAATTCTACCAAGCGGTCATATTTTTTATCCTCGTCCTCAATGGTGTCTAGCTCATTCTTGTGCAATCTGAATACGTCCCTAATGTTACGTAACCAGGGATTTAGAATTCCAAGATCTGCAGATTGCATGGCGGCTTTTACACCCCCGCAGGCATAATGGCCACAGACGACAATATGATTTACCTTTAGATGTTCTACGGCATAATTTACAACAGACATCACGTTGAGGTCTATACTAATTACCATATTGGCGATATTTCTATGTACAAAGACTTCACCAGGACCCATTCCCATCATATCTTCTGCGGTAACCCTACTATCTGAACAACCAATATAGAGCAATTCGGGATTTTGACCTTTTCCTAATTCATTAAAGAAATTTGCATCCGAATCTAGTTTGGTGCGGATCCATTCATTATTATTTTTAAATACTTTATCTAGTTTCATTGTATGATATTTTAGTGTTAATAATGTTAAGCCGATTTTGGGCGGAGTTTAAAAAACTCTATGAAACTGGGAGGATTTTCTACGGTCCCTTTTTCTGAAATTAATTTGATATCTATATTCCGGTCCTTTGCTTTCCCCGAAAAATCTTCAAGGATTTCAATGATATCACTATCGAGATACCTTGTATTTCTTACATCCAGTTCAAGATAAGAATCTTTTGGAATACCATCTAATTCTTTTAGAATAGCTCCCTTGTTGAAGAATGTAACTTCTTCTGCAAGTGTCATTTTTAATTTATGTTGTCCATTGCTTTTATCCTGAATATGTAAAAAATGAGAGTTTTGATAGCTCTTAATTAGGATAACCACAATACCAACACCCAATCCAAGACCAATACCTACAAGTAAATCCGTAAAAATAATGCCTAACACAGTAACAGTAAAAGGGATAAATTGTTTCCATCCCATGTCATACATTTGCTTAAACAGGGCCGGTTTAGCCAACTTGTACCCAACAATAAATAATATTGCGGCAAGTACCGATAACGGGACCATGTTTAACAATCGAGGAATAAGTATTACGGAAATGAGCAATAAGAATCCATGGATAATGGCGGATAACTTGGATTTACCGCCAGATTGAATATTCGCAGAACTCCTAACAATCACCTGTGTTATAGGTAACCCTCCAATCATACCCGAAATAATATTTCCGGTACCCTGAGCAAGTAATTCCCTGTTGGTGGGTGTAACATTCTTTTGCGGATCTAGTTTGTCGGTAGCTTCCACACATAATAATGTTTCCAAACTTGCTACCAAGGCAATGGTGAATGCTGTAATCCATATTTCAGGCTTGGTAATTACGGCAAAATTTGGAAAACTAAATTGATTCATAAAGGAAGCTGCATCTTCAGGTATAGGGACACTTACCAGGTGTTCCGAAGATATTCCCCAAAAATCATTGCCTTTTGTAACCACAAAAAATACAATCCCTGCAACAACGGCTACCAAAGGGCCTTGCACCAATTGAAAAAAGCGGGCTTTTTTTGTAAGGACTTTGTCCCAAAGAATCAAAATCGCCATTCCC
>CBDUCK010000120.1:0-8983 GCA_965365635.1 uncultured Muriicola sp. | reverse complement strand
CACACGTGTGAAGCAGAATTTTTTGGAGATCTACGTCTTAAAAATGTTGACCATTTAATCAAAACGTATTACTTAAAAGCCGAGGGCCTACCCATCCCCTCTGTAGATAAAATTAAATCTCATCAATCAGGAAATGGTAAGCAACGTAAAAAAAGATTGCTTACAGGCATAATGGCTTTTCTTATCATTATACTAACTGCCTTTTCCTGGTGGTTTGCAGGAAAGTCAGGAGATAGTTCTATAAAAGCTATAGGGGTATTACCCGTGGAAAACCTCTCTCAAAATCTTGATGAGGAATGGTTGCAAGCAGGTATTCATCATGAACTCATCGACGCCCTCGGCAAAATTCAGGAAATAAGGGTCATAGGAAAAACCTCCATGATGAAGTATTTAAACAGTAATATGACTATCCCGGAAATCGCCCAAGAATTAAATGTGGATGGGATCATAGAAGCATCCTTCTTTAAGAAAGATACTATTGTAAGTATTCGGGTACGGCTTATTCAGGCCAAACCGAACGAGCGGCAGCTTTGGACCGAAGTATACGAGAATACAATGAGAAACATCCCAGGTGTATATAGCGCAGTTGCAAGATCAATAGCCGGGGAGATAAATATTTCATTGAATGTTGATGATGAGCAACGACTTTCTAAAAACACGGATATTGACCCAAGGGCTTATGAAGCCTATCTAAGGGGTCTTAATTATGCAGAAAACTTAACGCCCGAATCACTAGACAAGGCATTGGTGTATTTTGAAAAAGCCCTAAGTATTGAACCCGATTATGCTCTGGCCTACGTTGGAAAAGCCTGGGTATGGGGCGCTTATATACAACAAGGTATTAAACCTCGTAAAATAGCAGGTCCAAAAGCAAAAGAAGCCGCCGATAATGCGTTGCGTTTAGACAGTGCTCTGGTAGATATTCACCGATTGCGTGCTATTCAATATACCTGGGCACAATTTGATTGGAAACAAGCCGAAATAGAGTTTAATAAAACTTTTGAAATTGATCCCAACAACGCTTTTGCACTGGCCTATTACTCACATTTCTTATCTTTTATGGGACAAGCAGAGGAAGGTTTGGTATACGGACAAAAAGCAACCACGATAGATCCTCTTAATGTACTGTATCAAGCTTTACATGGAATGGCTCTTAAAAATGCAAGAAAATATGATAAAGCCCTTTCCTGGTTAGAAAAAATGCTTGTTAAAAATCCAAATGAAGCCATTGCATTGCCAGCACTTTGGGCCGTTTTACATGAGCAACAGAAATACGATGAAGCCATTGCAATAGCACTAAAGATTTACAAGCGGCGACAAGATCAGGAAATTATTGATATCCTTGAAACAAGGTATAGCGAGGACGGGTATAAGAAAACCATGCAAAGAATTGCTGAAACAATTGTGCTTCGCAGAAAAAAAAGTTTTTATAGTGCTGACCAAATAAGCACTATGTATGCACGCGCTGGAATGAGAAATGAGACGCTTGTATGGCTAGACAGTGCCTATCAGGAACGCGGTCCCAATATGCCTTATATCAGTGTGGATCCTTTGTTTGATTTTGTTAGAATAGAGCCCGAATTTAAAGAACTCTTACTAAAATTAAAATTAAAGGATTATACAAGTAAATAAGCCGTTGAGTGTTTATTGCCAACGTTATTCATGTTCAAAAGGTGACACTTACATAGTTACTTGCAGCACCTAAAAAAACCCTGTTGCCTATCTCCAAAAGTTGAAGAAAGACAACAGGGTAATGATGTAGCTTATTAAAAAGATAGTATCTCTTTATCTAGCAGTACTACTTATTTAATCGTCATCTACATTAAGGAAATTTCCTTCCGCATCGAAATAGACCTCAAGACCATTACTCATAGTTACTTCAAAATCTCCTTCATCTTCAATTTCGGCATGTAAAATAGTAAGGTTAGGATAGTATTCTGCTAGATATGCTAAAGCAAGTTCCGGCAATTGAGCAGGATCTATAGTTTCTCCATCATCATGACCATCTTCTTCTTCCCATTCATAATTTCCATCACCATCCTGGTCGTTCTTATCAACACCAATACCTAAAAATCCACCGTTAGCATCAAAAATTAAAACGGTATCATCATTAAGGGTAATTTCATATTGCTCATTGTGTTCCATTTCAGCTTCATCTATTCCTATTCCAGAATAATTTAGCTCAATATAGTCTAATATAACGGGTAATAAATCTGCAACATCCACCTCGGAGTCGTCAAAATCGCCATTCTCCTCACTATCGTCGTCAATCCCTAAAAATTCGCCCATGGCATTAAAAATGAGCTCGATGCCGTTGCTTAGCTCCACCTCAAAATTACCATTATCTTCTTCTTCTGCCTCGTCTATTGTCAAATCGGGAAACTCGCGCACTATAAAATCTAAAATATCCAAGGGAAGATCCCCTACTTTAACCTTGGCATCTGCTTTTAAGGCAAATCCTTCCGGTAAATCATTTAGAGAGTCATCAGTAGATTTACTACAAGAAACTATGGCTAATACGCCTAATAAGGCCAGTGAAAAATTCTTAATTGCATTCATTTTTAAATTGTTTGTAGGTTTACATTCATTTGTCATTTTGGGGTGCTCTTTTTTTTGTTCCATACACATATTAAATTTTTATAAAATTTGGGTTTATTTAATACTATGTAACAACTACCTTTTAAAAAACCCTACCATAAATCGTTAAATTTCTAGTTTTAAGCATCTTTGGTAGATTACAAACCCAATTTATATTCATTTATTGTTGTTACATAGAATAAATAAAATAGATTCTGTAAGCTTTTCTTTGATGTCATTTACTTTAGTATTATGCGGAGCTTCATTAGTTGAGTAAGAATGTGATCATATTCCCTTATTAGATTCCACTGCCCTACTACTTTTTATAGATATTTCAGTACCTTGATACCACAACTGCGAACCACTTTCACTGACCAACTATTTTATATAATATGTCAGTAACGTCTGGTTCATAATAAAACAGAGAATTACCTTAAATAAACTATTTAGTTATGAAACTCGATTTACAATTTGTACGCGAACAATTTCCAGCTTTTTCAGAACCTACGCTGCAAGGCTGGGCTTTTTTTGAAAATGCCGGAGGATCCTATCCTTGCATACAGGTGATTAATAGATTAACCAACTTCTACATGAAGAACAAGGTACAGCCCTATTATCCTTACCCTGCTTCAACACTCGCCGGAGAATTAATGGATGCTTCTTATAATAGAATGTCGGCATACCTCAATGTTGAGGCTTCAGAAATTCATTTTGGACCTTCCACCACTCAAAATGTATATGTGCTGGCAAATGCCATGCGCCCCATGTGGAAAGATGGCGACGAAATCATTGTTTCTTGTCAGGATCATGAAGCCAATGCAGGAGCCTGGCGCAGGTTATCCGAAAAAGGAATAAACATTGTAGAATGGCATGTAGATTCGGAAACGGGGTTGTTGTCCTTAGCTACGCTCGAAAGTTTATTTTCTGACCGTACAAAAATGGTCGCATTCCCGCACTGTTCAAATGTAATAGGCCATGTTAATCCTGTAAAAAAAATTAGCCAAAGAGCTCATGATCATGGAGCGCTGTCCGTAGTGGATGGCGTAGGTTATGCACCGCATGGTTTTCCTGATCTCAAAGAGCTGGGTGCAGATATTTATCTTTTTTCATTGTACAAAACATTTGGGCCTCATTTGGGGTTGATGTATGTAAAAAAGGAATTGATACTAAAAATGGAAAACCAATCTCATTTTTTCAAAAAAGGTATCACCAGAAGTATGCTAACACCAGCCGGACCAGACCATGCACAAATTGCAGCGGTTAATGGCATCATAGACTATTTTGATGCGGTATATGAGCATCATTTTAACAACAAAGCTACGCCTGTTCAAAAAAACAAGGCATTAAATCTCCTGTTTCATGAGCATGAAAAAGCGCTCTTGGAACGATTGCTCGAATTTTTACGATCTCGTGATGATATCAGGATTGTAGGTCCTGCTACTGCAGAAGCAAGGGCTCCTATTGTTTCGATTCTACCCATTGGGGCAAACATTAAAAAAGTATATAAAACGTTAACCCAACACAAATTAATGGTTGGTATCGGTGATTTTTATGCAGTACGCCCGCTACTCGATATGAACATCCCGGAAAACCCAGGCGTGATAAGACTTTCTTTTTTACATTACACCAGCCTGAAAGAAATAGATCAGTTGATAGCTGGATTAAAAGCTGCCTTGTAAGAAATACCTAATTTAGGGGGTAGAACCACTAACCTTATATTATATGAAAACTAGAGTATCAAATACCGTTATATCTTTCATTTGTATTTTGATTTGTACCATTGTATTTATGTCATGTGAAAAATCGAAATCAACCTTTCCCTCAGAAGAAAAAGTTATTACAGAAATGAATGCGGCCATGGAAAATAGCGACTTGCCGGCCCTGGTGGCTATGGCAATAAACAAGGCAGGGGAAAAAGTAACCTATAGTTATGGAAAGGCAGTTTGGGAAGAAGATGCTGAAGTTACCCCCAATCATATTTTCCGAATTTATTCTATGACCAAACTAATTACTAGTATTGCAGCTCTACAACTGGTAGAAAAAGGAATTCTGGGGTTAGATGATGATTTGTCTGAGCTAATGCCAGAAATGGCAGATATACCTATACTATCAAATGGAGAACTCGTAGCGCCAAAAAATAAGATCACCCTACGACATCTTTTAACGCATACCTCCGGCTTTGGGTATATGGGATCCACTATTTCAAATGAAGGTTTTAATAGCGATACCTGGGAGTATGAAGACATGCCCAGACACTTTGAAAGCGGCACTGAATTTTTATACGGAAGCAGTACCGATTGGGCAGGCAAACTGGTAGAAAAAGTAAGTGGAATGGATCTGGAGGCCTATTTCCGTAAGAATATCACAGGACCTTTAGATATGGATAGAACGTACTTTAATGTACCCGATTCTCTGAAGTCGCTTATCGTCTCTTACGGACGCCGGGGCGATGATGGCAAGCAAGAATTAACGGAGCTTCCAAACAGGATTCCTGCCACAAAGGCTACCATTTTAAGCGGGGGTGGTGGGCTGTTCTCATCTCCTTCAGATTATACCAAACTATTGCAATGCCTGTTGAATGATGGCACCTATGAAGGTGGTAGTATTTTGAACAAGGCTACCATTGAAGAAATGAATCAAAATCAGGTGGGAGCTATTGATCTAAACCCGGAAGGCCGACATTTTGATCCCGCTGTCTGCTGCAATTTTAATGGCCTAATGGATGAAAATTCGAAATGGGGCTTGGCTTATATGATAGATACTACTCCAAAACCCTATGGAAGACAGGCTGGTACGGTGCTTTGGGGCGGATTGTTTAATACGTATTACTATATAGATATCAAATCCGGAATTGCCGTAAGCATGTATTCGCAACATATTCCATTTAATAATATGGAAACTACTTCATTGTTCGAACAATTTTCAGAATTAGTGTACAATAACAAGTAATACCCTAAAGGAAGTAAAATAGTTATATTCAGGATATATAGGGCTACTAATTTCTTTGAAAATCTGGAATAAAGTGGTGCTGAGTTCGTTACAATAGTACGGGTGCCAGTAAAATAACACCTATTAAAAATGAAGTGTCTAAGAAATCTATTAGCAACAATCCTATGCCTCGGAGCCTTTTCTGCAACTAGTCAAGAGCATCATATTGAAGATATCCTTGGGTCCTGGCGAATGATGGGGAGCTTCCATAATGGAGAACAGGTACTAGTGGCTTTAAAAGATACCATCAAAAATCCAACCCATTATTTTATCACTTTCAATAAAAACGGCACGTACTTCTATGATGTTATTTCGTTAAAAAAAGGATTAGCAGGTACCACCAGAAAAGGGAATTGGGATGTAAGCCCAACACTTCAACAAATAACTTTTCGTGAATCATCCTCAAGCAGCAAACCACGGAATATCCCTAAAGACTTTTTAGACTATCCTACAGATGGAACCTTCTTAACGAAGCCCATTATGTTTCCTATAAAGGAATTGTCCAAAAAAAGACTGGTGCTTTATGATGATTTTCATAAAACCTTCGATATCTACATAAAATAAAAGGATATTTACACTACTACGAAGGGTTAACTTTGTATATTATCCTATGAAAAAAAACAACTATTTGGCTAAAGGTATGGCCTTTGGTATTGCTATTGGAACAGCAATTGGGATTGCTACCGATAATACGGGTGTTTGGTTGTGCATCGGATTGGCATTAGGTGCCGGAATAGGTAGTTCACTTGCCAAAAAATACAAAAAGAATCAGGACGATAAGACCATTTAATTAAATGTCCGAGCATACCTAACTAATTTTAGGTGTTTCTGTCTACCAGGTATTTTATGCAGGAACATTTCAATAGAACAAGTATCAACCCAACTGAAACCCATATTGTTCCTAAACTAGCTGCCCCTATTCGACTACAAGAATACGGACCAGGAATTTTCACTCTGGCTTATACAAAATCAGCCTTAAAAAAGGCATTAAAAAAGAAGCTTATTACAGTTAATGGTGCAATTGCTACCAGTGCTACTATGATACAAGGCGGAGACTCTATTCGGGTTTCTATTCTGCAAAAAGTTCCTTCCAAGAAAAAGTTGATCTTTCCGTTGAACGTAATATATGAAGACGAATACCTGGCAGTGATCCGTAAGCCGGCCGGTATTTTGGTGAGCGGTAACAAGTTTAAGACTATTACCAATGCCTTACCACAAAACATTCAACAAAGTAATCTTCCCGATGCCACTGCACCCCAACCTGTTCACCGATTAGATTATGCCACCACAGGTCTCCTACTAGTTGGGAAAACCAGCAGTAGTATCCGTGCTTTAAATGGGCTATTTGAAACCAATGCAATAAAAAAAACGTACTATGCCGTTACTATTGGTGATATGGAGGATGGAGGAAATATTACATCAGAAATTGATGACAAAAAATCTGAATCTAATTTTAAAGTAATCCAATCTGTAGTATCAAAAAAATTTGGGTATCTCAATCTGGTAGAACTATCGCCAAAAACCGGAAGAAGGCATCAATTGCGGAAACACATGTCTGGTATTGGAAATCCCATATTGGGAGATAAAGATTACGGGGTTGAAAATCTTATTTTAAACGGAAAAGGACTCTATTTACATGCTTATTCGTTACAATTTGTACATCCGTTTACAGAAAACCCCATCTATTTAAAAGATGACTTGCCAGAGCGATTTAAAAAAATATTTAATACCTTAAAATAACTTCTACCTCTGAGGTTAATTAAAAGAACATGAAAGAGAATTATCTAGATAGCACCAGAAAGCAATTTGAATATTACAAGGTTCTTGGGGAAAAGACGTTCCACCAACTTAATGAGCAAGAGTTGTTCTGGCAGTATAATGATCAAAGTAATTCCATAGCCATTACTGTGAATCATTTATGGGGCAATATGAAATCTAGATGGACAGATTTCCTTACTTCTGACGGAGAAAAAGAATGGCGAAACAGAGATATGGAATTTGAACCTGTCATTAATTCAAAAAAAGAACTCCTCGAAAAGTGGGAAGAAGGCTGGGAATCTCTTTTCAATGCCTTAAACACTATAAACAATGACAACTTTACCACTGAAATATTTATTAGAAATCAACGCCACACTATCATAGAAGCAATTAATAGACAAATGATGCATTACGCTTATCATATAGGTCAAATTGTTTATATCGGTCGTATGATAAAGGGTAAAGATTGGAGCAGTCTTTCAATTCCAAAAGGAAAATCGAATGACTTTACTATGAAAAAATTTTCAAAGGGAAAGCACAGGGGGCATTTTACTGATGAAATAAAATAAACGGACTAAAACAAGATTCACCTTTGCAGGACTAAGCAGCTTACTGCAGTAATCGAGTCATTAATCATTGTAAATTGAAATAGTGAAACAAAAACTTTAAGAAAAGTACCCCAGAAAATTAGATGAACACTATATACAGTACTATTTTAAAGCTGTGAATACAACAATGGTTTTAGGAATACGCGAGTAATGTCATTCATAGAATTGGCGTACTCCTCCAATTTAATAATTCGCTGCCATTCCGGGTGGGGACCAAACTTGGCCCAGGCATCGGTGTGTGCAGCCATATCTTTAAAGGCCAGCAGATAAGTTAAGCAAGGCATCTGACTCCCGGCGATATTAGCACCAAAAAATACCATTGGGAGCCCCACCTCCTCAAAGATTCCAAACTCACTATCGTTAAACATTTTGACTTTCCTACGGAGTGCATCCTCATTGTGACTCTCATATATTCTCAACTCAAATAGCTTCGCTTCATTACCTGGTTTTACAAGCTTGGGAAACCCTGAAGAAGATCTGATAAGGTTGGAAGTTATTCTATTGTATGGGATTACATCTTCTGTGGCTTTCAGATAGGCGCTAGCATCTTGCAGGTACTTCATATCTTGTGCTAGGTAATCTGTACTGGCCAGAAAAGCTTGTATATTGTCATAAGCAATAAGCAGGTAAATTTTCTTGGGCAACCGCTCACCAGATTCCTCAAAAGCCCCTATATTTTCTATACCCTGCCGATTCAGTGCCGGTATCAGTGCTTGCTTAAAATAGTTATGCAACACATCTGCAGGTTTAAAAAAATCTAATTCATAGGTTCTTAACTCATAAACTTGTTCCTGCGCCGAAATATTGACATGAAGAAAAAATAAAAGTATGACAGACAAAATTCGCATATTCATGGTTCGTAGTGTTGGTTATGATACTTAATAATAGGAATTTAATATACAAAAATATTTCTATTTGAGCTTAGCGAAACCTACTTCAATGAATTCAACAATGACTGTTGCTTTATTTAATGGGGTACATTAAAAACCTATTGCAGCAATAACTAATGAGCGCTCAAAAACTTTTCGTGTCCTATAAATAAACTATCTTAG